>CALVHK010000092.1 GCA_944327405.1 uncultured Bacilli bacterium
AAAAATCAAAGAATTATTGATGTACCTAAAAGTCTTAAAGAAAATAAAGTTTGCTTAGTGGAAAAATATAAAGATCCAATTAATTATGAGGCACCAAAAAGAAGAGAAGAGAATATTTATATTTAGGACTTATGTCCTTTTTTTTGTATAAAGTTTTTCCATTTTCATATATTTAATTGGAGGAACTAAAATATGAATCAGATTGATTTAAAGTTTGCAATGTTATTAAATGAAATTCGAAATTTAAGTAAGGAAGAATTATATCATCAAATACGTTCTTCATTTGAAAAAATTGATGATGTTACTAAGAAAAATACGATGAAATTTTTTAATCAATTTCTTTATTGGGGTAGTATGGATATAGAAAATAACAATTATGAAGAAATTGAGTTAAAGGTAAAAGAATTAAAGGAACGTGTAGATGATTTTGAAGAATTGTATTTAAATTTAGAAGATTATCGCTCTAAAAAATTACTTTATGGAGTACTTAATAATTGGGTTCATTATGATTTTAATACACTTAGTGAAGTAATAGAAAAATGTTATGATGATTATTTTGATTTGGATTTAATTCCATCATGTAACAATGAGATATTTGTTGATTTAGGTGCTTATACAGGTGATTCTACTATTTCTTTTTTACGTAATTATGGAGATTCTTACAAAAAAATTTATGCCTATGAAATAACTCCTGAAACTTATCAAGTGTTAGTATCTAATTTGAAAGATTATCCGAATGTTGTTTGCTATTTAAAAGGTGTTGGTGATAAGAAAGGTTCTATATCAGTTATAAATAGTGGGGTTGATGCATCAGCGAATACGGTTCTTATTTCTACAGACGGAATGATACCGATGGTTACGTTAGATGAAGATATAGGAGAAGCGATTACCATCATTAAAGCAGATATTGAAGGCTTTGAACAAGAGGCATTAAAGGGTGCAATTAATCATATTAAAAATGATCATCCGAAATTATTAATTTCTGTTTATCATAAGAATGAAGATTTGTGGAAAATTCCAAAAATGATTAAAGAGATTGATCCTACTTATAAATTTTATTTACGTTATCATGGTGGTAATGTTTATCCAACCGAGATTACTTTAATTGCTTTATAACAAAACTGTAATACTTTTTACAGTTTTTGTTTGCTATAATGGTAGTGGTGATGGAAAAATGAAAAAAATTTTGGAAGTTCAAAATTTAAAAAAATATTATGGTAGTCATGGTAATATTACGAAAGCTGTTTATGGTATTAATTTCCTAGTTAGTGAGGGAGAGTTTGTTGCTATCATGGGTGCAAGTGGTAGTGGTAAAACAACTCTTTTAAATACTATATCTACCATTGATACGGTTACGAGTGGTAATATTTATTTAGATGGAGTCGATATCACAACATTGAAAGAAGAAGAGTTAGCAGATTTTCGAAGAGAAAATTTAGGCTTTATCTTTCAAGATTTTAATTTACTTGATACCCTTACCATTGAGGAAAATATTGCTTTATCTTTAATTATTAATCATGAAGATGTTTTAAAGGTTGATAAAAAAGTTGATGATATTGCAAAAAAATTAGGAATTAGTGACATTCTTGATAAATTTCCTTATGAAGTCAGTGGTGGTCAAAAACAAAGGTGTGCGTGTGCAAGAGCTTTGATTAATGAACCTAAACTTATTTTAACTGATGAACCAACGGGTGCCTTAGACTCTAAGTCTTCAAGAATGCTTTTGGAAACTATGGATGAAATGAATGAAAGATTAAATGCAACTATTTTAATGGTTACTCATGATTCTTTTAGTGCTAGTTTTTGTAAAAGAGTTATATTTATTAAAGATGGGAAAATATTTAATGAAATATTAAAAGGAGAAAAGTCTAGAAAAGAATTTTTTAATGAAATACTAGATGTTTTAACTTTTTTAGGGGGAGATGATTCTCTTGCTCGCTAAGTTGGGGGTTAGGAAAGCTAAAAGAAGTATTAAAGATTACATTATTTATTTAATTACCGTGACACTTGCTTTTTCTTTTATCTTTGCTTTTAATTTAATTTCAAATAGTGAAGATGTTCTTAATTTAAGTAGTGTAATGGATAACTTTAAATATGTTATGTATTTTGTAAATGCGTTTATTATTTTAGTAGTTTGTTTCCTAATAAATTATACGACAAAGTTTATGTTTAGTAAAAGAAGTCATAAATTTGGTACTTATATGGTTTTGGGTATTAAGAAGAGGCAAATATCTAGAATGTTTACTTTAGAAAATTTGTTTTTAGGTGTTTTTGCTTTTTTAGTTTCTATTCCGGTTGGCTATCTTTTTAGTATTTTGTTTTCAGCGATTATTATGAACATTTTTGATCTTCCTTATCAAGTTTTAATGGATTTCAATAGTAATGCTTTATTTTTATCCATGCTCTATTTTGGTATTATTTATTTAATTGTATTATTTTTTATCGAATAGAAGAATAAAGAAGATGAAAGTGTATGATTTATTATATTTTGAACGTCAAAATGAAAAGAATATGATAAAGCATAAAAATATTAGAAATATTGGTTTTATTATTTCTTTAGCTTTAGGAATTTATGCCATTTGTTTGTTTGATGGAGAATTTCATATAGGAACTGAACCTAATATGGGTACAATCTTTTTATGTATAGGTATGCTTGCTGTTAGTATTTATGGTGTTACTTTTACTCTTGCAGATTTTATTTTAAATTTTGTATTGAAAAATAAAAGATTAAAATATACTTCTGATAATTTGTTTGTAGCAAGAACATTTCGTTCGAAAGTAAAAACAATGAGTTTTACTTTGGGTACACTTACACTTCTTATTACACTAACACTTGTATCACTTAATATGTCTAGTTTATTTAAAGGAATGTTTGATTATCAAATAGAACTTGCTGCACCTTATGATATTAATATCAATGATGATAAAGCAAAATTTTCAGAATATGTCAATTTAGTAGATGAAGATTATACCATACTTGAAACATTCGAATATGATGCTTACGTAGATTCAGTGAATAATATTTTAAATTTAATTGGTGATACTTGGAGGACATCTGATTTAGTCATTCCTCTTAGTTCTTATAATAAATTATTAGAAATGAGGGGAATGGATCCTATTTCTTTAGATGAAGGGGAATATCTTTTACATGCATCAAGAGAATATAAAGATACTTTAGATGTAGATAGTATAGAGAATATTACTTTAGCAAATGGTATCAATCTTCATTTAAAAGAATTTCGAACCGAAGGGTATACTTCTTCTTGGGCATATGGGTATGGTTATATTATCGTTGTGCCAGATGATGCTGTAACTGGTTTATCTGTTGGCGAATCTCATTTAATTATTGATACTGAAGAAGATACAACTGAAGAGTTAGGAAATGAATTAGTTGCTTTTGCATCACCTGATTTTTGCGAAGAGAATGAATACGGTTATCAAGTGTGTTATTCTTTATCTAATATTGTGGTAAGAGGTCAAGAAGAAGCGAATAACAATGGGTTTATGACAATTACTAGTTTTGTGTTTTATTATGTAGCATTTATCTTTACCGCAGTAGTAGGTACAATTTTAGCTATACAATCTTTAAGTGATTCTACTAAATATAAATATCGTTATATAGTTCTTCGAAAGCTAGGAGTTAGAGACAAACAATTATTTAAAACCGTTCGTAAGCAATTATTACTATTTTTCTTATTTCCTTTAGTTTATCCAATCATTGTAAGTATTTGTACCATTACATCACTCAATGATTTATTTAAATTAATTTTAGCTAATGATACGATTTATTTGGTTTATTTCTTTAGTAATTTAATTTTATTCTTAATGATTTATGCAATTTGTTTTATGGCAACTTATTTTGGATTTAAGAAAAATATTATGGAATGAAAGAGGTTTTTATAAATTCCCTGGCATTGGAAACACTATCCTAGGTAGAATGATATTTGACTGGAATACAAAAATATGGTAAAATATTTGTTAATCAAAGGGGGAAATTTTGATGAAAGAAAATTTTGAAATAAGATATGATTTTATTGCCGAGGATGGGACTAGACAT
>CALVHK010000093.1 GCA_944327405.1 uncultured Bacilli bacterium
AAAGAGATTGAATTTAAAAACTTGATCTTAGAATTACAAAAAGATGCCCTTAATTTATCTCTTACCGAACTGATTGATGATGTATTAGATAAAAGTGGGCTTAAGAGTGAGTTAGAAAATGAACACAGTTTAGAATCTGATTTACGACTTGAAAACTTAATGGAGTTTAAAAGTATTACGGCGGGATATGAAGCTCGAACTGGTTCGGTTAATTTAGGAGATTTCCTAGATGAGATTAGTTTAATTGCCGATATCTCGGAACATAAAGAGGATGATAATGCGATTACTTTGATGACACTACATAGTGCTAAAGGGTTGGAATTTCCAGTTGTATTCATTATTGGTATGGAAGAAGGAATATTCCCACATCAAAATGCTTTTTATGATGGAGATTCAGGGATTGAAGAAGAACGTAGACTTTGTTATGTGGGACTCACTCGAGCTAAAGAGCGTCTTTATTTAACAAATGCTCGCAAAAGAATGCTTTATGGTAAAACGACTAGTAATCCACCATCTAGGTTTATTGATGAAATTGATAAGAATGTTCTTGAAGTTATGAATAATAGCATTAAAGAAGAAAAAGTATTAAATAAAGATGAACTTTATAGTAATGAAGATGTCGAATATCAAAAAGGTGATATTGTTATGCATACTATTTATGATAAGGGTGTTGTCATTGATGTGGATGAAAAGTTTGTCAGTGTTGCTTTTGCTAAAAACTTTGGTATTCGTAAGCTTATGAAAAACCATAAGAGTTTAAGGAAGATATAGAATGTTGGAACGAAATTATGAGAACTTAACATCGTATATAAAAAGTGTGATTAGGTATCAACAGGATTACTTAAAGTATACAGATCTATTTCAAGATATGATTGCTTTTGTTATTAGAACTGTACCTGTTTTGGATACGGACCGAAAGTACTCTTATTTAAGCTATGAAGATAGTATGAAATTGGTAGAGGAGTTTTTTGGGGAAGTCAGTCCAGAATTGTTGGATAATTATCAAAATATTCTTTCATTTTCAGATAAAGTAACTTTCATTAGTGTTCGGGGCGAAAATGAAAAAATAGAGCAAGTGATTAAAGGAATTGAGCATCGGCATGAAGAGGGAAGAATGAGTGATGAAAAGTATGAGAAAATACTTCATTATCACAACATGCGTATGCTTGATGGTGATGATTCCGGAGTTTCCGATGAAGGGGATGTTAATATTTATTTGAAAGGAAATATTGAAGATGCATTTGCCATGTTGCATGAAATGATGCATGTAATATTCTTTCAAAATGTTCCTTATGAAGATAGGACTTTAAATCATGAGTTTTTAGTAGAAGTTAATTCTATCACAGCAGAGTTTTTATTTGCAGATTATCTAGCAAATAAGGGAATCTTAAAAGAAGAAGCACAAAGATATATTTTAAACCGTTTTTTATTTACACTGGATAATGCTTATTTGTCTAGTTTTCATTATATGCTTATGGATATTGTAAAAGAATGCGGTTATGTAGATGAAGGGTTAATTGATGTTTATATAGATAGATGTAGTGATTTAGAAAAGAAAGAGTTTCAGGAATCTAAAGAAAAACTTTTAAATCATATATTCTCTAATGGGTTTGTTTTTATCACTTCTAATCGTTATATTATGGCTTTGTTTATGGCTTGCTATTTAAAAGAAGAAATGGTAGCAACAGGGGATGTTAGTAAACTATTTCAAGTAGGAAAGGGCATTTATGAAGATGATTTACATCAAACGTTAAATAGTGCTTCTTTAGACTTTTTTGATGTTTATACTTTTAGAAAATTATTTAGAAAAAAAGAAAAAGCGATGGAAGTAAATGAACTTTATGAGGAAATGAAGCAATCATTTATAGAGGAGTGGTCTAAATTAGAAGGGAGAGCTAGATAAATTCTTAACAGTATTTAATGGCTTTAAAAATTGGATTTGAGACTATTTGCTTGTTTTTATGACAACTATAGACAAAACTTGTCAAAATACCCTCCTAGCTATAAATATTATATCGATATATAATGGATGTATTATTTGTAGTAAAGGGGATCTTTTATTTTGTATTCATGACCTATTAGTGCAAAACCGACACCCAGTTCCAAAAATTTGTTTTCTAACATGTTAATAATATATTTATGTAAAAATTCTTCATCTAAATTGTTTATTTTCTTATTTGTTTTAATTAAAATTGGGTCTTTTATCATATCTTCTATTGTTAAAGATGAATGATTGTTTATTAATTTAATGTTTTTTTATCTGCATAAGATAATCGATCATACGCTTTACTTTTAATTAAACTTCTTAATTCTCTAACAGATAAACTATTTAATATTACTTGGTTAATGTAGTAATTACGCTCATTTTCGTTTTTGATAGAAAGTAAATAACGATAATGAGACCAACTTAATGCGGTGTTCACTGAACACCATTTTAAAAAAATTGAATAAAATTGTCTCATTTGCCGAAGTTCTCTAGCACTATAATTTTTTCCATAATCATGAGTGAAAGCAATAGCCCATTTCTTAATTAAATTATCACCATATTGAGCCCTTGATTCTCCACCTTGTGCCTCAACCAACAATCGTCCAATGTTCCAATTCATCAAAAGTTTTTCACTATTATCTTGTAAAGCACGTACTTTGTGATTAACTTCATAAGTTTCAACGAATAAAAAACTATTTATAACTACTTATAAACTTATGTTATAGTTTGGATATTTAATTTAGTGCGGGTATTAATAACTTTTTTGACAAAATTGGAGACTTTTTGTTAAAAATTTGGTACAATTAAGTATAAATAAATGGAGGATTTATGATGGAAAAAACATTAGTTGTTATGGCTGCAGGTATGGGAAGTAGATTTGGTGGTTTAAAACAAATTACTCCAGTTGGCCCAAGTGGAGAATTCATCCTTGATTATTCTGTATATGATGCTTTAAGAGCAGGATTTACGAAGGTTGTATTTGTAATCAAAAAAGAATTAGAAGACGTATTTCGAGAAACGATTGGGAAAAGAATCGAAAGCAAAATTAAAGTCGAGTATGCTTTTCAAGAAATTAGTGATATTCCAAGTAAAGAGTATCTTGCCAAAGAAAGGAAGAAACCTTGGGGTACCGTACAAGCGGTATTGTGTGCGAAAGAAAAAGTTTCGGGTGATTTTGTAGTTATTAATGCTGATGATTTTTATGGTAGAAATACTTATGAAGAGGCGTATCAATTTTTAGATACCAATCATGATGAATCTACTTATGCATCAATTACTTTCCCTTACATTAAAACAGCGTCTTTGTATGGAAGTGTTAAACGAGCAGTATGTTTTACCGATGGGGATAACATTACTGATTTAGTGGAGAGTGAGATTGTAAGTCGAAAGAGTGATGCACTAGCTTCTCCTTTAAATGGAGATGAAGCATTTTCCATTGATTATCTTCAACCGGTATCCATGAATGTGTTTGCATTTAAGCATTCTATATTTGATTATTTGGAAGAGTATTTTAAAGAATTCTTTACTCAGGATGATGATGTTATATTAAATAGTGAGGCACTTTTACCAGAGCTTATTAAACAAGAAATTAAATCAGGGCGTATTACTTTAAAAAATGTTTTTACTACTAGCACATGGTTTGGTGTTACTTACAAAGAGGATTTAGATGGTGTTAAAAAGAGGGTTGAAGAGTTAATAGAGAAAGGAGAGTATCCAAAGAACCTTTGGGCATAAGATGGAAGAAATTAAAGCAAGAATAAAAGAATTAACCGATATTTTAAATAAAGCTAATTATGAATATTATAATTTGGATAATCCTTCTATTACTGATCAGGAATATGATAAGTATTTAAGAGAGCTGATTAATTTAGAAGAAAAATATCCAGAATATGCAGATCCGAATAGTCCAACAAAGAGGGTTGGGGGAGAAGCGATTGATAAGTTTAATAAAGTGCGTCATACCATTCCGATGATTAGTCTTGCCAATGTATTTAATGAAGAAGAAATAAGAGAATTTGACAGACGTATAAGAAATGCTGGATTTAATCC
>CALVHK010000094.1 GCA_944327405.1 uncultured Bacilli bacterium
CCTCCTAAGCGATAGGTCGTTGGTTCGATTCCAATCGGGGACGCCATAAATGAAAATTAAATTCTTGCATGCATTGCAAGATTTTTTAAACTTTTGAAACATTTGTATTTGACTAAGTATCTACTACCCAAACGCACCGCAGAAAAAAAGTTTTCAAAATTAGCTTTGGGATAGTCTTAACATGAATTTTTATCATATAACTTACTTCAATAGCTACAATCCATTAAAAGAACCACCAAAAAATAAACATGTCTTAGCCCTTTTGAAAGCATATAATCAATGCTATGAAAAGAAAAAGCACCCACGTATGTTTACTCAATGAATAAAGAGTACGAGGAGCTTTGTTTTGCAGTTTCTTCTCTTGACTTTCTTGAAAAAGAAGCAGTTGCTTGTAAACGCGAATTTCTATTTTATTCTTGTATATTCGATACCGTAATCAGGATAGGCTCCATATGGAACTTGTACCAACGTATTATCATTAATCATTTCAAAATGTAAATCATTCATATATATTTCGATTTTATTGTTTTTAAAATTATACAAATTGTCACAGACTCCTCCGCACATACCAGTTCCAAAAATATTTTTCTCTGTAAAAGTGATTTCTCTTTCTAATACAATCGGTGGCTCATCTTCATAGCGATAAATAACATTATCACCTTTAGTTATTTTCCACGTTGTTCCTAATACTTTGTCTATATTATAATAAATAAATGGTAGTTGAAAATCATCACTTTGCTTGAAATAAGCATTTTTATCTAAATACAACATGTTATCCAAAAAATGAACTTCAAGTAATTGTTCGTCATAAACAATAAAATTATCTTTTATGTCATAATTGTAATTACTTATAAGGTTGTATGATACATTTATAATTGTAAACTTACTATCTTCAAAAATATAAACTACTCGATTATCTTTATCAGTCCATATACCTAATAATTTCTCTTTTATAGATTTATCCTGCGTATTTTCATTTACTTCATTGTTACTTGTGTTATTATCAGTGTTTGGTTTAGTCGCATTATTATTTTGGGTATTATCGCTTGTGTTAGGCTTAGTTGTATCACTTGTAGTTTCATTATTATTTTGGATATTATTGTTAATATTTGGTTTAATCGTATTATTGCTTGGTGTATTACTCGAAGTATTGTTATCATCTTTTCCTTCCTCTTTTTGTGCTTCTTCAATTACTTCACTTTCTACATAATTTTCATTTTCTTCAATTTCTTCTTCTTTAAGTTCATTTTGCATATTTTCTGTTTGCGATTGCTTGGCATTATTTATAAGCATTTGTGCGATGCCTATCCCTATGGTTAAAATTACTAATACACCTATTCCAACTGTTGCTTTATAATTTTTTTTTATAAATTTCATATTTAACTCCTCTTATTCAATATATTTCATTAATAATAATGAATTTTCCTGTCCTTGGTTACATAGACTTTATCGTTTACCCAAACAATGTTTTGATAATATTGACTAAGAGTTGGATCTTTTACATATTCTTGTACCAATTTACATTCAACATCAACATATTGTTGACATTCTTCCTCATTTGCAATATAGCTATGATATACATAGAATGCCTTGTTCGTTTTAATTATTATTGGTGCCAAACGTTGCGTTGTCCCATAGAACATAATTATATTTTCGCCATTAATTTCTATTTCTAATAAAATTTCATCTTCGTCATACATTTCATAGTTACTAAGGTATATTTTCCCATCATTTTTAAGTGTTGCATAAGTACCTTGTAATATTATGGTATTATCTCGAAAACTATTTTGCATCCAAGTAGCATCGACATTTTCCATATTATAATTATATATACTATTATTTTCAGCAATGCAATATCCATTTAAGCACCTTTTTATTTTTACACCTTCAGGATTTAATTTTTTACAATTCTGATTATTGCTATATAATCTTTCAGTATCGAAAACATAATAGTCATAATCGTTAGTAATAAATGATTGATTAGGATATATAATGTTAATGTCGTCCCAAGCATCACAAAGAATAGCTTTTTCTGTTTCTTGATTATCCTGTGAATTATTTTCTTCAGTCTCTTGCGAAACATTATCTTCATCATCTTCATCATTTGGAACATTATTATTTGGTTTATTGTCATTAGTATCAGTAATAGATGTATTGTTGTTTGGTTTATTAGTTTGTGAATTATTATTTACATTAGAGCTGATTTCTTGGTTTGTATTTTCCGATGATTGTTCTTCTTTAATATCTTCATCTTGATCTTGACTATTATCTTGTTCTTCATTAAGATTTGGAGTTTCTTCCTGAGGATTTAAACTAGGTTGCTTTATCGTATTTTCATCGCTATTTTCACCATTCAAAAAGATAATAGCACTACTTATTAAACCTATTGTTGCTAAGCTAACAATTATAGCGACTATTTTGTGATGAAAAATGAATTGTACTGTTTTTTTCATTTTATCGCCTCGCCTTCATTATTTTTCATTGTAATTGTTATATAAAACGATGCATATCTTTTTTTAGCCAGCTTCCTCTTTTATCATTATTATGCTATTTATAATCTTGTTAAATAATAGTAATAAAGATTGTTGTCTAAATCAATAATGTAACCATTCACCGCAATTTTAATATAGTCATAATATCTAGTTAAACTATCTATTTTTTCTAATTCATATCCATATATGCAAGCTACATCTGCATATTTTTCACATTCTTCTTTATTAACTTTATATTCTTTCACTTTATAAAAGGCTTTATTTGTTTTAACTATATCATTTAAATAAATAACATATTCATCATCATCAAACATGTATTCTATATCATAATAAGATATACCATTATTATAATCAACTTTATATATTTGCATTTTATTATCTACTAAAATAAGACCTGTATAATTACCAACCTGATTATTATAAGAGTACAGAATGTTATCACCTAACGAACTAAAATATCTTTCGTAATAAGTTGTACTATAAAAGTTTTCAAGTCCATCACGCGCAAGAGCATAACTACCATCTTTTGTTTGAATTTCGACATCTGTATAAGCCAAAATCTGAGAATCAGTACTATCATAATACTTACAATTTTCATTATTCGAATATAATTTTGTCGTATTATATTGATAAATATCATTCCCAGAAAATATATAACCCACATTAATTCCAGTTAAATTATTAAGAGTCGAACAATTTAAAGTACTAATATAACTAAATTCTATACTTAAACTATTTTTTAAATCGTTGGGATTAAATTCTATTTCTTCATCATTATCTTCATCTTGAAAAATATCCAGATGTATTTCATCATTATCTTGTAATTCATTATTATTTTTATTAATAAAACTTGCAGTAACAACTACACCAACAATTAAAAATACCAATCCAATAAATATAACTTTGTAATACCTTTTCATAGCCTTCATATTTTTACTACCTATCCCTTACTATAATAAAATAAACACCTGAAGTAATTAAAACTAAACCCTCTACTAAAAATATCATTTGTAAGCCAAATTCAATTGTATCTCCTAATTCATTAATATTATTAGCAGTTGTTGCCGCAGCATGTTGAATTCCAGTATAAGCATCTCCACCATAATACTCATTACTTTGATAATCTCCCACATAATTTATATTTCCCATAGACAAAAAGCAAGAAATCGCGCCAATTATGCAAAATGCTATACCCAAAAACAATCTCATACTCTTTTTTGTTTTCTTAGGTTGAGATTCTTGCCAACCACAGTTATTACAAATCGTTTGAGTTTTTAACATACTTTCGTTACATTCCGGACATAATCTCAAATTGTTCTCATTTCCACAATTAGGACAAAATCTAGCCTTTTCACTAATCATATTTTCACATTTTCCACACTTTAATAAAGCCATAATAAACTCACCTCATTCATTATTAATTATACCATATAAATCCAATTAATAATAGCCCATT
>CALVHK010000095.1 GCA_944327405.1 uncultured Bacilli bacterium
GCTAACGTGTTCATTGTGAATTCAACTGGCAACCTCAACAACAACAACGTGAATAACACGAATGGTGACCTGTCAAGCGCCCGACAGGCAATATTCTTTTAAACTCAGAGTTTGGTTAAGGCTAAACTAAGAAGCATTAGAATACAAGATTAGCCATAGGATAAATCCTTAACAAATAATATTGATATTTTAAGTCTCGTATTTAAAATTAGGACAATATTAAAAACAACCTCATTTTAAAGATTGGGGTTGTTTTTGTTTTGATGTTGATTGTATTGTCGATAGTTTTCAAGTTTATCTAAAATTGCTTTATCTCTATCTGGATTTTGAAATAAGATATAGGGTTCTATGTTTAAAGAGTTTGCTATTGCCTCTAATTTGGGTATAGTAGGGCAGTGCAATCCTCTTTCTACGTCCGTTATATATCTGGGACTTAAGTTTGATAATTTAGCTAGTTTTTCTTGAGAATATCCATTTAAATAGCGATAATACTTTATATTGAAAATAAGTAAATCTTTTAGATTGTTAAATTTTATTTTTGTCATGCAATCATTCCTTAGTGTTGTATTGGTTATATTGTCTTGTTGAGTTTAGTTTGGTTAAAATGTTTTCGTCTATATCGTTATTGTATTTTAATAATAGATAAGTTTCAGTTTTTAAAGCTTTAGCTATAGCATCTAATTTTTCTACTGTTGGACTGTTGAGTCCTCGTTCAATTCTTGATATATATTCAGGACTTAGGTGGGATAACTCTGCTAATTGCTCTTGAGATAAATTATTTATATAGCGATAATATTTAATGTTAAATGCTAAAAAATCTTGTAAGTTGTTAAATTCTATTTTTTTCATATTTACTTTCACCTAAAACTATGATACAATTTAATGCAAGAAAATCACACGAAATATATTTCGTGAGTCTGGAGGAGTAAGTTTGAAAAATACGAAAGATTTAAAATTTGAAGTGTTAGAATCCAACAGAAAAAGGATACTCTTTTTGATTGGAATTGTCTGTGTAGTAGCACTTCTTGTTGCTTTAGTTGTGAGGAACACATTAGCTAAATATAGGACGGCTCAGAGTATGCCGCTTATTAACGGAACTGTTAATTATACACCTTATGATTTTAAGATGGTTGCAATGTATCAAGAAAATGAATCTGGTGAATATGAAAGCATTGATGTCATGCCTAGTAGTGGCTATGCAATCAATGAAGAAAACAGTTATTGTGAAATAGATGGAGAAAAAGATGTAAATGTGATTTTAAGAACTGTTGACGGAAATCACACTTTTGCTAATTTGCAAAGAGGAACAAAATGTTATTTATATTTTGATGTAAGGGCCTCTATTAAAGATACATTACTAACGTACTATCCAACAGTATTAACAAGAAGTGATTTTTCGACTCCTGTAACTAATACTACAACAAGAACTGTATACAGTGCTACAGACGATGATGGAACAACTTACTATTTTGCAGGAGCGCCAACAGATAACTGGGTATACTTTGCGGGTTTTTACTGGAGAATAATAAGAATTAATGGAGATGGTAGCGTAAGACTAATCTATCAAGGAACAAGTGCGAATACAACGGGTACAGGAACACAGATAGGAACAAGTGCATTCAATAGTTCGTATAATGATAATATGTATGTAGGATACATGTATACAACAAGTGGAAGTGTGCATGGACTAGGAATAAGTAGTACAATCAAAGGAGTGCTAGATACATGGTATAGTAATAACTTATCAAACTATACAAGTTATATCGATACGAATGCAGGATTCTGTGGAGATAGAACACCATATAGCGGAACAGGAACAGGAGCAACTGAAACATACTATGATGCATATAATAGACTAGCTACCAATAAAACACCAACATTTAGTTGTAGTAATAGTAGTGATTTATATACAACAAGTAGTAGTAGTAAAGGGAATAAAGCATTATCATATCCAATAGGGCTAATGACAGCAGATGAAGTAGCCTATGCCGGAGGAGTATATGGCACAGACAATAGTAGTTATTACTTATATACTAGCCAAAATTACTGGACCATGTCTCCATTTGTTTTCTCCAGCGGCTGGGCTACTGTGTTCAATGTGAATTCGTCTGGCTCCCTCTACAGCTCAACGGTTTGGATGACTCCTGCTGTTCGTCCTGTCATAAATCTACGTAGTGATATTGAATTAACGGGTACAGGTACGAGTGATGACCCATTTCGAGTAGTAGCTTAGCTCCTGATAGTTTTTGATGAATGGCCATAAACACTAGGAAAAACAGGTGGTTTTGTTCGTCCGGTTATATAAGATTTTAACTAAAAACGTACTCTCATAACTACCAATTTTGACTAAATTTTAAGTCAAGTCAAAATTGGCATGGACAGTTTTTATCCTTTTTTCTAAAAAATGAAATTTTAAAGAAGTATTTAGAAAAATATATATTTAAAATATCATGTAATTTTCTACCAAATTATAAATATACCATAACTTTATTTAATATATTTATTATTTATTACACGTTTAAATGCCACAACGCAAGTTGTGTTTTTAAAATAGATAATAATTATATTGATTCAGACATCATATAATTTAAAAGTATAAGGAATATAAATATATACTTGAGAATAACAAGCTTTATTAAATAAAATTAGTCCTATTTCAAAATTAGAGCGAATTCTTTCTCTTTTGTTTTCTTTATTTTTCTGCATATATTTAATTTGAACATGTTTGTATTGTCTACCATGAGCATTTTTACAATAAGATACACCAATAATATTTAAGAATAAAACCGCAAAACAACATAAACCCTACATGGTTTCAAATGCTTTTAAATCGGAAATGGTAGTACTTTCTAAATAAAAACATTCGATTTTTGAGATTTGAAAAAGAATTCAATTGCGCCAAATCTTTTAGAATAAGTTTTAATGGCATCTTTAGGAGTTAAATTCGTGATTAAATACCAAGGTTCCTCTAAACTCTTGCTTTTAGAAATAACAATATTTGCTTGTAACTCATGTTCCATTGTATAAATAATATTACGATAATATGCTGGTTTATGAACGTAATGATTTAATTCATCAATACTTTTCCAAATGGCATGTCCTTCTAATTTATCATAAACTAAAACCATCATGTTCCTTTTTAATCTCACACAATAATAACAATTTTTAGAACCAATAAATTTAAGAAAAGTAGCCGAGTTAAAGAAACGGTCAGCGGTAAAGATAATCTTCTTTTTTTCAATATGATCAAAAAGATGAATACAATAATTAATTCCTTGTTTAAACAAATCTTCATGAAAAGCATCTTCATCACACTTTCCTTTAAAACAGCGAAACCATAAAGGAATAGATTGTTTACCAATACGAAGAGTAAACATCAAAATAGTAAATCGATCTTTACAATACATATGCTCAAAAGAGATATTTATTTTTCCATCCAAATGTTTTAAATGATAATTTAAGATAATATGTTTAATAACTAAGTCAAAGAAAGCATAAATATCAAAAGTTTTCGATTTAAAGAAGCAATTAATTCTTCTACAGACAGAATTATGTTGAACAAAAAAAATTTATCTTTTAATTTTTTAGCAATATCAGAAGTAACTACAGATTCAGCGAGGATCATACCAAAGATAATATAAGGCATAATATTAAGCCAAGTCTTTCTAGTAATTCCAATATTGATAAAAAAGTTTTTAATACTACTTGCAAAATCTTCTTGAGTATTGTATGATGTATTCATAAAACAACCGCCTTTTCTATTTTGTGTTTCAAATTAATAATAGCAAAAATCGGTTGTTTTATATATATTAGAAAAACAAAGGGTATAGACATGTAGTTTATATCCTTTTTCAATGAAACCAAAAACTGTCAGGAGGTAAGCGGGTTGTAGGAGCATAGGCTCTTTTTCTTTGACTTAAAAAAGAAATAAAATATTTCACACATTTT
>CALVHK010000096.1 GCA_944327405.1 uncultured Bacilli bacterium
CCAGTAGCACCTGTAGCTCCGGCAGCTCCAGTAGGTCCGGTTGCACCAGTGGCTCCGGCAGCTCCAGTAGGTCCGGTTGCACCAGTGGCTCCAGTGGCTCCGGTAGGTCCAGTTACTCCTTGAGGAATTGTTAAATTAAGAAAGAAATTTGGGGAAACTCCGGTAATAGAAGCGGTAGCAGTAGAGCCAGGTGCTCCTGTGCTAACAGTTCCTATACTTAAAACAGGAGTAGTAGTGGTACCTGCTGGTCCCGTAGCACCTGTAGCTCCGGTTGGCCCTGTAGGCCCAGTAGGTCCGGTAGCACCAGTTCCAGTTGGCCCGGTAGCACCAGTTGCCCCGGTAGGTCCGGTAGGTCCTGTTGGTCCAGTAGCGCCCGTTCCAGATGGTCCGGTAGCACCTGTAGCCCCAGTTGCGCCCGTAGCACCAGTAGGTCCGGTAGGTCCCGTTGGTCCAGTGGCACCTGTAGCACCAGTGGCTCCAGTAGCTCCGGTAGGTCCGGTTGCACCTCTAGGAATAGTGAATTCTAATATAGCATTTGATGATGTACCAGTATTAATAACACTAGCAGCACTTCCAGGATCAGACGTTGTTGTAGTACTAACGGTTATTGTTGCCGCTGCAGGTCCAGTAGGTCCTGTTGGTCCCGTTGGACCAAAACAGCAACAACATCCCGAATTAGGATGATTTTTATTATAACAATCAATATAAGCTTGAGCTCTTTGTAAATTATTATTCACTTTTTTTATTCTCCTTTCTTCTATATTATATGTAACACGAAAAGAAAAATAGATGGCTAAAGTTTAGTTTTTTTAGCAAGCATTATAAATGTTACATAATATTATATGCAATAGGTATTTAAAATGATTTTATTTGGGTTTAAAGCATATATTTTTACTAGGTGATAAAATGAATAAATATAAAGTATGTGTTTATGCAATATGCAAAAACGAAGAAAAATTTGTCCGTCGTTGGGTTGAATCAATGAAGGAAGCCGATGAGATATATGTGTTAGATACAGGTTCAACGGATAATACGGCAAGTTTATTAGAAGAATTAGGGGTTCATGTAAAAACTGAGGTAGTAAGTCCTTGGCGTTTTGATGTAGCTAGAAATAAGTCTTTAGAAATGGTTCCTGAAGATGCTGATATATGTGTATGTACGGATTTAGATGAGGTATTTGTTAGTGGTTGGCGCAAGAATTTAGAAAATGTTTGGAATAAAGGAGTTACGAGAGTAAGGTATACTTATAATTGGAGTTTTGATGAATATGGAAATCCGGCAACGACATTTCTTCAAAATAAGATTCATGGAAGAAGTGGGTATTCGTGGTACCACCCGGTTCATGAGATACTAACATCTCCAGAAAATGAATTAGAAGTAACTTGTGAAGAGATTGTTTTAAACCATTATCCAGATAATGAAAAGTCTCGGGGAAGCTATTTACCACTATTAGAAATGAGTGTTGACGAAGATCCATTAGATGATAGGAATATGCATTATTTAGGAAGAGAATACATGTATTATGGTAAATGGAATGAAGGAATTGACACTTTAATTAGACATCTTAATTTACCATCATCAAAATGGGATGCCGAAAGATGTGCATCGATGCGTTTTATAGCAAGATGTTACATGGGGCTTAAAAGACCAAAAGAAGCCGAGATGTGGTATAAGGAAGCGATCAAAGAAGCTTCTTACTTAAGAGAATCCTACGTCGAATTAGCCCAAATTTACTTAGATCAAAACAGATGTGAAGAAGCCTATGAACTATTAGAGTGTGCCATTTTAATCAAAGACAAAGCACCAATATACATAAATGAAGCTTTCGCTTGGAATGAATACATATATGAGTTAATGGGACTCGTTTGTTATAATTTGAAATTGTATCCAAAAAGTTTGCTTTATATGAAAAAAGCCTTAGCAATAGCTCCAACATGTGAAAGAATTAAAAACAATTGTGAAATTATCGATAAAATGATAAATAAATAAGAAAAAATGCAAAAAGGTATTTATTTTATAAATAAAATGTTGTAAAATATTTTTAGTTAATAAAAAGTAAGGAGTGAATTTATGTTTTGTGGTAAGTGTGGTGCTAAAAATAAGGAAGGTGCTAAATTTTGTGAAAAATGTGGAAATAAGTTAGAAGCTTCTAAAAAAGAGCCAGCCAAAAAGGAAAACAAAACGGTAAATAATATTAAAGAAAAAGTAAAAGTGGTACCTAAAAAAGTAAAAATTGGAATTGGTGTAGCTTTGATTGTTCTTATAATAGCTATCATTGTTTTAGCAATTCTTTTAAGTAATCCAGTAAAAAAAGTGGAAGATTATTTAACTAGTTATTATGATAATTATACTGAGGATTACGGAAATGATGAGTTAGTTAAAATAGGAGATATTTTAAGATCTCATCGGGATGATGAAGGTGCTTTAGAAAATATTTCTAAACAAATCGAAAACACAATTGATAATTGGGTAAAGAATTTCAATAAATCTTATAAAAATGAAGATGAGTTGGTAGAAGAATATAGAAAACTATCTGGTGTTCTAGAAGATATATATAGTTATTTTAATGGTTTAGAGTATGTACTTACTTATGAAGATTATTATAATTATCGTGAAGAAATATATGATCTATATTACTCTAAGTCTTATTATTTTAGTGCTGTTGAAGCTAGTGATGAATATGAAAAGTATTATAATTATAGTAGAGTGATAGAAAGTGATTCTTATTATAATGAAGCTCAAGAATTTATTAATAATTATTTGACAGATGAATTAGATGCGTTAAAGACGGAAGCAGAAGAGATGGTAAATTTAGGGGAAGGAGCTACAACGAAAGAGTTATTAAATGCTTATTTATCACAAATTGAGTTTTTAGAAGAAAATCAATATCAGAATAATATTGATTTAAGTACAACAGAAGGCTATCAAACTCTATATAATAATGCAGTAAGTAAGATAGTAGAATATACCAAAACATATGCTTCAGAATTAGAAAGTAATTATGAAACAAATGATGTTATGGATATGATTGATACTTCGATGGAAGCATTAGAATATAATAGTGATGAATATAATGAATTAAATGAGTTAAAGACGAGCTATGAGAATAAATTACCAAGTAAATTAACTGATGAATATGATGTTTCACACACAAGTGGAAGCAGTAATTATTCATATGGAACAACGATTAATGATGAAGAATATGATAGTTATATTAGTTTTCGGTTTGAAGGTGAGACACAATCCCGTGTTTATCGTTTAAATAATGAGTATAAAACGTTAAAAGCTACGATTGTTAGAGGTCCAAATTGGGATGCTGATTTTACAGGTGAAATTGTTATTTATGGTGATGGTGAAGAATTATATCGTAGTGGGGAAATTACTAAAACAAATGAAATTGATTTTGAAATAAATATTGATGTAACAGATGTTGATGATTTGCGAATTGACTTTGTTACAGAAAGTGAGCCTGATGGTTGGGCTAGTTTCTATATTTATTTAGTTGAGCCATATTTATATAAATAGAAAGAAGGAGTGTGAGAAAAATGGCTGAAGAAAAGAAAGAGACAACAAAGAAATCTACAACTAAGAAAAAACCAGAAGTAGAAGAAGTGAAAGTAGAAAAAAGATTCTGCACTAATTGTGGAAAGGAATTAAAGGAAGGAGAAGAGTGTACTTGCCAAAATTCCGAACAAGCAAATGCAGCGGTAACCGTAAATGGTGATGCGATAGTAAATACTTGTAAAAATGTTTGGGATACAATTATTAATGTATTTAAACGTCCTGCTTCAACTGTTGAAAAAGAAGTTGAAGATAAAGAAACAAACAAAAGTATCATTTTAACTGTTGTATTAGCAATATCATTTGCTTTATACTTGATGGCATTTGTATCATCATTAAATAAGGGTGTTTCTGAAGCAACATTAGGATTATCTAATAGTGTAAT
>CALVHK010000097.1 GCA_944327405.1 uncultured Bacilli bacterium
GCTTCCCCATGTGGGCCACCCGGTGTATTTTCACTACCAATTAAAATGTTTGCTTTTAGGTAGGTACCCGTGGTTAGAATAACAGACTTACTTTTAATAACTCTTTCATCACTTAAAATAACACCTTTTACAAGGTTTTCTTCTACAATTAAATTTTCAACCATTCCTTCAATAATTTCTAAATTAGGAGTATTTTGTAAAAACTCAAGCATTACTTTGGGATAAGTTATTTTATCTGCTTGAGCACGCAAGCTTCTTACGGCTGGGCCTTTTCCATTGTTTAACATCTTGATTTGGAAGTGGGAACGATCGGCCACTTTCCCCATTAAGCCCCCTAAAGCATCAATTTCTCTAACAATTATCCCTTTGGCTGTTCCACCTATTGAAGGGTTACATGGCATGTCAGCAAGATTTTTAATATTAGCTGTTACTAGAGCAGTTTTAAGACCTAGATAGGCTCCAATATGAGCTGCTTCACATCCAGCATGACCTGCTCCAACGACAATTAAATCATACATATAATCACTACTTTCCTAAACAAAACTGGCTAAATAACGTATCTAGTAGTTCATCTTGATAAGCTTCACCCGTTATTTCACCTAGTAAATCCCATGCTTTTTTAATATCAATGGCAATCATATCTACAGGTAGGGACTCACTTACATTATTGATGGCATTATTAATACTATTTAGTGCTTCTTTGATTAAGCCTGTTTCTCTAGCAGTAGATACCACTTCGAGATTGCTATTACTAATACGTTCTAAATCAAATAGTTCAATAATTTTATCTTTTAAACTATCCAAGCCATCTAAATCGATGGTATTTCCTTTTACCACTTCACTCTCATTTATGGCTAATTTATTTGGTAAATCACTTTTATTAATAAATATAATGTGTGTTTTTTCTTTTACTTTTTCTAGTAATTCTTCATCATCACTTGTTAACTTTTCGTTGTTGTTTAATACTAAAATAACTAAGTCAGCATCACTTAACATTTCAAGTGATTTATCTACACCAATTTTTTCTACAACATCATCGGTTTTGCGAATACCTGCAGTATCTATAAATTTTAGAGAAACCCCTTTTAATTCGATTTGTCCTTCGACTATATCCCGAGTGGTACCGGCTATATCGGTAACAATGGCTTTATTTTCTTTTAATAAAGCATTTAAAATACTACTTTTGCCGACATTTGGACGGCCAACAATAGCAACACGAATACCATTTTCGATAATTTTACCGATCTTTGATTCTTCAAGTAAACTTTCTAACTCCCCTTTTATTTCGTTTAACTTTGGAGGTAAATTTTCTAGCGTTATTTCTAGGGCATCTTCATATTCTGGGAAATCAATATTTACTTCGATGTTGGCAAGAAGTTCCACAATAATTTGTCTTACTTTGTTAATTTTTTTTGATATTTTGCCACTAATGCCATTTAATGCTAGTTTACGCTCTAAGTCGGTGTGAGATTTAATCAAACTATTTACCGCTTCAGCTTGAGATAAATCGATTCTACCATTTAGGAATGCTCTTTTGGTAAACTCACCTGGTTCAGCTAGACGAATGCCATTAGCAATTAGTGTCTCTAATATTTTTTTGGTTGTAGCAATTCCTCCGTGAGCATTGATTTCTACAATATCTTCTTTCGTATATGTTCTTGGCGCTTTTAGTACTGATACTAATACTTCATCAATAACTTCACCATCACTTACAATATGGCCGTAGTGGATTGTATGGGATGCTGCTTCTTCTAAGTTTTTACCATCAAAAAGTTTGGCAACAGCTGGTATTGCTTCACTCCCACTTACTCTAATAATAGATATGGCCCCAACTCCTAGGGCAGTTGATATAGCACAAATTGTATCGTACATAAAAAAGTCACTCCTTTTAAGCGACTTTATTATAACAGATTATTAGAAATTTAGCAATTTTTACTTCCTTTATTATCGTTTTAAATCTTAATTATCAGTTTTACCTTTATGATACTTCTTCTTTGTTGGAATACTCTGGGTTTACTTCTTTTTTGACTGAGTAATTTTGAAATTTCGGATTTCCTCTTGCAACAATTTTATATTCTCCAGATTCTAGATCTCTTATAATTATTCTATCTTCTAAATGATATAAAATAATGTATTTATCTTTATCTTCAGTATAAAATACACTTTTACCATTTTTAGTAACTTCAGTTCCGGCAGGAACCACTAAGTTTTTACCAACATAAGTACTTTTTTCTATAAATTCTTCTAAAGAAATAAAGTTTGAATCAACATCTTCAGCATTTGGATAGGTTTCAACTTCTTTTGAATTACAATTATACATTTTGATGTTTGCTTCAGTAGCAAAGATTAGCCAGAAATTTTCATCTATTTCTTTTTCATTTTTAAACAATTCGGGAAAAAAGGCTTTTAAAACTTCAGTTTCTAGATTATTTGGTAGTCTTAAAGCGTCCTCTTGTCTTACGACAAAATGAGATTTTTTAATTATTTCTTTTTTTAGATATATTGTACCATTCATTAACAGCATAAGGATTCCTCCTTGATGCATTTATTATACACTTTATTTATTAATTGTCAAATAAAAATGCCTAGGAGGCAACGTACTTATCATACGTTTAGCATTTAGCTACCTTTCCTAGGTCTTGGCTTATATATTAGCAGAAAAATACCATTATGTCAACTGATTTTGAGGATTATCGTATATAATTTTGGCTTTTCTACCACGTATTTTATGCCCCGGAAATAGACTGATACGAAAGTTCTTAGCTTTTAGTATCGATAAGACTTTCTTTACTATCAAAATATTTTTGTAAGAATTATAAAAGGTGTTAACGATTAGGTCCGCAAGTTGGATGCCATAGTTTGTTGATGAGTCATAATAAGTAATTTTAAAATCGTAGTTTTCTAAACAAAATTCTGTTTTTAGGTAGGTTTCTAAATTGTTTAGATCACCAATTCTAATATTGCGGTTATCTATACTTACAATAAATTCGATGGATTCATGCATATTAAGTAAAGGAATGATACAATCTTTAAATAATAACTTTACAGCATAGTTAAAGAATATGTTTGATTCGACGATTTCTTTTTGCATGTTTGTTTTTTCAAATATTTTAGCACATCCATAAAAGCTCGATATATCCTGAACTTTCGTGAATATCTCTATTTTTTCTTCATCACTCATATGATAAGATTTAATTTCTTTGGTTAAGGGAATGTGTCTTTCATCTTTTATTCTTTTGTTAATTCTTTTATAAGTGGATGTTATTTTCAGCTTATCTTCTTTAAAAGTAAAGTATCCTCCAACGGCAAAATACTTAGTATTACTGTTTTTATGAATTGATCCACTTTCATCTAAATATACGTATATTTTCATGTTGCACCTCTAGTAACTTCTATTATGCAGACTTATCTAAATTTTGTTGATAATTTTTTTGTTTTCCACTAACTTTTTTCATTTATTGTTGCTAAATTGTTTTTTTTAGCTTATAATATTTTTGTAAGTGTTATCTGCTTCGTGGATAACGCCTACTCTAGTGTAGACGCTATGCCTTAAGCTAGCGTCTTTTTTCCTAAGCTAATTTTAGCAGAACTAAAATAAGAAGGATTATTATAATATATAAGTACTCTTTTTCCTTATACATTTACATCACCTACCTTCATTTAAACCCCCTGAATAAATTCAGTAGTTTAAACTACTAATAAAATGAAGCAGGCGCTACCACTAGCAAATAACAGTTATTTATTATGAAGGATAATACGGAAAAAAGCAAGAAAAAGCGTTCGACAAAGTTCGACGTTTTCTTTTTTTTGCAAAGAAAAACCAAGCATAAAGCTTGGAAATAGAAAACATATTAACGTTTTGAGAATTGTGGAGCACGACGAGCTTTTTTAAGTCCGTATTTCTTACGTTCTTTTACTCTAGCATCTCTTGTTAA
>CALVHK010000098.1 GCA_944327405.1 uncultured Bacilli bacterium
AAGTTAGAGTAGATTCTAGGCAATCTACTTTTTCTGTGTTATAATGAATAAAATGGAGTTAGGAGTTGAGTTTAAGTGACAAAGTTAAAAAGTAAAAAATTATGGATAATCATAGGAATTGCCTTACTGTTACTCATTATTGGAGTAAGTGTCTTTTTCTTGTATTTTGATCGTAATGAAGAGCTAAATGAGTCAGTTAGTAATGAAAAAGAGCAAACAAATACTGAAGAAAATGCAGATACCATTTATTATACCGTAACATTTGATACAGATGGTGGTTCAAATATTGATAGTGTTGTTGTCGAAAGTGGCAATAAAGTAGAAGAGCCAGAGGTTCCTATTAAAGAAGGTTACACTTTTGCTGGTTGGCAATTAAATGGTGAAAAATATGGCTTTGATTTAGCTATAACTGAAGAAATTACTTTAACAGCAATATGGGAAGAAAATAAAACTAGTCAAAATACAGGAACGAACCAAACGAATAACTCTTCGAATAATGGCACAACAAGTAATAATGGTACTACTTCATCAAGTAAAATCAATCTAAATAATAACATCAGCATTACTGAATATCACGTAAGTAGTGGCTCTATGGATTGCTTTTTCTATATGTTTACAACGAATTTGGGAGAAGTTTTTCCCGAGGCCGATATTAATAAGATAAATAATAATCCGGCTTATGTCAATTTTTTCCCAGATAAAGAATATCGTGCTTCTGATGATGTAAGTACGGAAGAGATTAATGAATATTTAAGTAATGGAACACTAAAGGTAAATACATCTTTAGAAAACAATTTTAAAAGCACCATGAACAAATATAAAAATGGTAGTTACAAAGGAATTGCCAATGTTACTTATACTGAAAATAACCATCGTTTTAGTTTTTCCTATGATTATATTTTATTTAATGGTTTAAATGTAAATTCCAATGGGGAAAGTGCTAACAAAGAAATACAAAATGCTTTATCTAGCTCAACATTATTTAGAGGTCCTTGTGGCGGATATGATAGTTATGAAAATAAAACACTTACAGAAGAACTATGTAGCAAATACAATTTGGATTGTGATCGGTGGTAATCATGAAAAAGAAAATCTTTAGGTTTATTCTATCTTTATTTATTACTTTCTTGTTTGCTATCCCTCACGTTTATGCAGCATCTAACCCATACGGAAAATATCAAACGTTATATGGAGTAAAAACCATTAGTTGTACTTGGTATGCTTGGCAGCAAGCTTATGAACATACTGGTGTTGCTTTACCAGGATGGGGAAATGCTCAAACTTGGTATAACAGTGCGATTAATGCTGGATATAAAGTTGGAAGTGAGGCAAAAGCTAATTCGATTGCCGTCTGGTCTTCATCTGATGGATACGGTCATGTAGGTTTTGTCGTATCCGTAGATGGCAATATTATGACAGTCAATGAAGCCGGAATTGTAACTGATGAAAATGAAGGCGTTGTGAATGGCTCACAGAAATATACAACGGCAGGTAATCTTATTGGTTTTATCTATTTAGAAGAAGCACCAACGAATACCAATAACAATGTTTCAAATAACCCTTCGAATAATACATCAAATAATAATTCTAGTAAAAAATCAAGCAACAATAATTTAACAGATTTAACAATCGATGTTGAGGAATTCTCATTTGATGAAGACATTTTAGAATATAACTTGGAAGTAGATTATGAGACACAAATTATTCATATTGCTGCAACTCCTGAAGATGAGGAAGCAATCGTTACCGGAACAGGTGATAAAGCACTGCAAGTTGGTGAGAATAACTACTGGGTTATCGTTACAGCGGAAGATGGAACAACAAAAGAATATAAATTAACAATTATAAGAAATGAGCAAGAAAAAGAAAATGAAGAGACTTTGATTGAAGATTCATCTGAAGATGATGGAAAGAACAATTCTAATTTTGTGATCTATATTATAGCAGGGATTGTTGGGATAGTTTTAATAATAATTATAGTGACTAGATTTGTGGTTAGGAAAAGAGGGAAGAAATAATGGTTAAAGCAATTGTTTATCATTCAAATACTGGGCATACTTTAGCATATGCTAAAATATTAGGTACGAATTTAAAGTTACCGTATTATTCTATAAAAGAAGCAGAATCTCTTTTAAAGAAAGATGATGAAATTATATACTTAAGTTGGATTTGTGCTGGTAGAATAACGAAACTAAAGAAAGTGGAACAAAAATATCATGTTAAATACATTGGTGCTGTTGGAGCTTATCCTAAAACGGAGAAGTATTTAGAAGAATTAAAATTGGGTAATCAGATCAATAAGCCTTTCTTTTATTTACGAGGGGGTATTGATTATTCTAAATTAAATGGTGTTAAAAAAAGAGTTGTAAAAATAGTAGGAAAAACAGTTCCCAAAGAGGATAAAGAATTATCGGCGTTATTTAAAAATGGTGGAAATTTTGTGAAAGAAGAAAATTTAGAAGAATTAATAGAATTTATAAAATCGGAGAAAAAGAAATGAAAAAAATAATAACAATTGCTTTATTTGTTTTGGGATTTATTGAAACTTATTTAATTATGAGCTTTTATATCCCAAGTTTAAGATTGAAACTTATTGCTCCACCATTAGAGTTTTTTCTTAAAAGTTTAGCTTCAACGTGGCTATTTAAATTCATTATCTCTATAATTGTTGGTTTAATAATAAGTGGGATCCATGTTTTATTAATAAAGAAAAAGAAAGACACAAAAGGCCTTATGCTTGTACTAGCTATATTTTTTATCATTGTTGTAATTGGTGCGCTTTATGTCTCTACAACAGCGAATCGATTTTAGGATGATTTATGAAAAAGAAAATAATTGTTATGGTAAGCTTAATTTTTGTTATCATTCTAGTTGTGATTGGTATTGTTTATGCAAATCACTTAGCCCAATTAAACTATGAAAAGAAAGCTCAAGAACCAGTATTTGATGATATAAGTTTAGAAGAAATCACTAATGAAAATGGGTTAATCTTTCGGATTGAAAGAAACGATGCTGCTACAGGTTGTGATTCTATCTTTTTAGAGGTATATAGTGAGGGAACATATAAACTTACAATAACTCAAATCACCTCGAATGATGACGGATAAGCCATCTAATGCTTGTTTATGAAGAACCTACATCAGGTATTTATCAATATAATATTAAAGATATATTTATTGAGTTAAAAGATGCAAGTCAAAAAGATTATATTATTACCACTGGAACAAATGAGACTTATCATACGGATAAAAATAATGCTAAATTAAATGAATTTTTAGAAGAAATTGATGTCGATTTAGATGTTTGCATGCAAATAAAAACTAATGAATAAAAGGAGGTGTAAAAAAGATTATCCAAAGTGGTAATCTTTTTAAGGAAATGAAAAGTATTGATGAAATGTTATATTCACTATCCAAATCAAAATTTAGAAGTCGCTTTCATTTAAAAGATAAAGAATATGTAAAAAACAAAGGTTTAAAAGTCATCGAAAGACACGCTTATGAATTGTTAAAGACGAGACTTGCTCCAGCTGTAATACCCAATGATGGGAAACAAACACCGATGAGAGGGCATCCTGTCTTTTTAGCAGAGCACGCAACAGCGACTTGCTGCCGAAATTGCCTATTTAAATGGTATAAGATTCCTAAAGGAAGAGCATTAACTGAGCAAGAATTAGATTACATAGTGAGTATTATTATGGCGTGGATAAAAAAAGAGATGGAAACTCACGAAAAATGATGGAATTTATGATGGTATTCTTGTATAATGGTAGGTGAGGTGTGAAAATGTTAAAAGTCGAGAATGTGAAAAAGAAATTTGAAAAACTGACAAAGAAAAATAAAAAAATAGAATTTTATGCCAATAACGGAATTAGTTTGGAAGCAAGTGATGGCGAAATCGTTGGCATTTTAGGCCCAAATGGTGCTGGTAA
>CALVHK010000099.1 GCA_944327405.1 uncultured Bacilli bacterium
ATCCTTCACCAAAATAAGTGTATCAAAAAAATAACTATATCACAAGTTATTTTTTAATTTTAAACAACTGTATAAGGGTCATCACTTGTTCCCGTACCGGTAAATGTAGTATCAGCCCGCAAATTGATAGCAGGGCGCACACCGTACGAGCCACCCACGTAGTTGCGGTTGAGGCTGCCATGCGAAGACACATAGAACCCGTTAGCATCGTTGCCGCGGAAGCCACACGGAGACATTGTCCAGTAATTTTGGTTTGTATAGAGGTAATAACCTGTGTTATTGGTAAGATATACCCCTCCGGCATAGGCTACTTCATCAACAGTGATGAGTCCTACGGGAATATTTAAGATATCACTACTACTACAACCTAAACTTGGACTTTTATTTGTTCTTAACCTTTCATACACTGCATAGTAAATATCGTCGCTTGGTTAATCATCCCATGTATATCCACTGGCCATATTTCGATCACTACAGAATCCAGCATTACTATCAATATAGTTTCGATTAGCACTACTTAGTCCATTATACCAATTATTTAATTCTACTAATATCGTACTTTCTGTTCCTGTTCCATGTTGGGTTGTACTGTACGATAATCCGACATAGTAACTATAATTAAAATCACTATTAAATGCGCCTGTTCCAATTTGGGTACTACTTCCAGTTTGAGAATTCGTTGTTCCGTTATAGATTAAGCGAATTGTTCCATCTCAATTAACTCTTATGATTCTCCAATAGTATCCGGCAAAGTACACCCAGTTATTATCCACATCTTCTCGCCAGTAGTATGTTGTTCCATCATTATCGATTGTTTCATAGATTCCTACAGTTGCTTCATCGCATCCACTACTACAGCTTGTTTTACTAAAGTCTGGAGTATCTAAGTTGACTTCGATTTCTCCTAATGGTGTATCAACTGTTTTTGTTGTTGCTGTCTCAAAGTTTAAGTAACATTTTGTTCCTTTCGTTGTAAATGGTACAACTGTAAATGTTTGGCTTTCCATGTCATAGCTTAAATTAACACTTTCATCTTCTTCTCCATCAATCGTACAATAACTAGTATCTAAGAGTGCATAATTCCCATCAGGGATGGTATCAACGGATTCTCCATCTACGGTAATGGCTACAATATTCAAATCCGCCAAACTATAATTTACTGTCCCGTTAATCAATGGTATAGACTCTGTTGTCCTATATTTAGCTCTCGTAAACTGTAACACTACCGCTAATATAACCGCTATCACTACTACTCCTATAATAATGTTTCTTTTTAAATTGTTTTTCTTTAATACCTCGAATTTCATAACTTCCAACTCCTAACATAAGCTATACTTCATATACTAATTAAAATGAAAAAGATATACTATAGATGTATTATCAATACGTTAGTATAAATTAAATATAGCAAATTAAAAGCATATTATCAATACGCGTTTACAAATAATAAAAAAGAATTTTGATATAATGCATAAAGAAGTGTAGCTTATGGAAATAAAAGCAAATGATTATGATCCTAAAGACATATTTAAATTTATGAGACAAGCTACAGACTTAACTCAAAAAGACTTTGCTAAAACTATTAATAAATCTAAAGATTGGTGTCAATCTAATGAACTCGGAAGAACAAACTATTTGTTTAAAGATTTACTAGAACTAGCAAATAAAAATAATTTTGAGATAATAATAAAGAAAAAATGAAATAAATATAAATTTTATATGTTAAACTTGTCAAAAACACAAATTTGCTGACTATCTCTTAGGTAAAACAGATAAACCCAAGTACTTGAAGTGACTTGGGCTTTTTTATTCTAAACTTAATGTCATATTAGATTTTAATAAATCATTCATTTCAATCCATTCCATATCTCACCTATATATATTACAAGCTATAACTCAAAAAAAATCGATAATCATAATACTTTTTTGGAGTTATAATAAAAATATCACTAAATTCCGACCATTTTTGACCCAAATATCACATTTTCCTCAAAAATACCCCAAAATACTTAAAGTAATTTGGGGTATTTTAATATTATTATAATTTTAAATACAATTCATTTTTTATAGGTAATAAATATCGATAATGAGTCCAAATTAATTTATCACTCAGTGAGTGATAAATTAAAAATAACAAATAAAATTAACGCATATATCTCAAATTTGTATGACTATAATTTTTTCCATAATTTGTTTCAAATTCTTTAGACCATTCCCTAATTAAACCATCACCTTATTTTGCTCTTGATTCTCCACCTTGGTCTTCAATCAACAAACGACCAATATTCCAGTTCGTTTGTAATTTTTCGCTATTGTCTTGTAAAGCACGTACTTTATGATTGATCTCAAATATTTTGATCTTATTTCAAAGATATTTTTTCTAATTTTTCCCATTTAATATATTTTAAAAGCCTTTCATCTTCTATATGTATAAATTCAGTTGGTTTATATTCCTTAAAATATCCTTGACATTGTAAAGAAAAAAGATAATTAGGAACAATTCCAATATAATCATTTCCTAATAAAGCTTCTCTTATATAAGAAACCTGATTAATTTGAATTGGTATATTACTTTTAATAAGAGCAAGATATATTTTGACAATTTCTGTTTTACTCAACATTTGAGTACCATCAAGACTTAAATAATAACCATCATCGTAATATATAAATAAATTAACTCTAAAAAATGAATGACCTCTTATAATCTCCCATGGATGTGCACCAAAATATATCTCACTATGAAACCAATCATCAAACTCTTTCCAACTACCTTGATTTAATTTACATAATCCACCATCTCGACCATCGGCATACTTCAAATACATCTCTTTGCCTGTCATATTTCCAACATCATAACCAATACCTTCATAAGCAAGTTTTACACACTCAAAATACTTTCCTGAAGTCATTCTTTTAATCCGTGTATACTTTTTACTACTCGTATATTTTAAAAATAAATCTATATCTTCCTGAGAAATTTCATCTAATAAACTCTTTTTAACATCAGGATATAAATTCCAATAATCAGATCTTTTAATAACTCCAAATCTATTTCGGTAAGACAAATTCTTTTCAACAAAATCATTATATGTTCCATTCTTTAATTTTTTTATACAATCACGAACTTTAAGAATTAAAAAATCTAATAATTCCTGTAGTTGAAATAATTCAAAATGTTCTTCCTTAAGATCTAAATCAGCATATATAATATTTTTAGAATTAACAAAAACAGAATAATAATTTTTATATCGAACAGTTACTAATTTATACCATTTTAAATCTTCAGGATAATCTTCATGAAAATATTCAAGAACATTTTCTTCATCAGATTCAAAATCATTATAAGAAGTATATTCCTCAAGAGTTCCTCTTTCAACACAAAAATATAATACTTTATAATCATCATCACCAATACTTTGAATCTCATCTAACAAATGATATAATTCTTTGATTTTAGTACATACCTTATGATCATAGGCAACTGGATTAAGATCCTTACTATCAAAAATTCTTAATAAATTATCTAATTTTAAAGCTGAAAACATTACTAATCCCCCCCTTAATATCTTTATACCATTATATTAACTATATTGTATCTTGTCAAGAGATTTAAAGCAACACTTTTAAGTAATATAAATAGCCCAAAAAAACATAATGTAATTGGGATATTTAAATATCTTCTAAACTATTTTTTGCTATTCAAAATAGGGCATACAATAAAATAGATTACATATCGTTTTCAAATTCAAAATTCTTAATAGATGCTTATAACTCCAAAAAAATAAATAAAAATTAAATCTCAAGCATTTAACCTGAGATTTATAAATTACGGAATAACCAATA
>CALVHK010000100.1 GCA_944327405.1 uncultured Bacilli bacterium
TCGAACCCCTGCGCCGATTGCTCGACCTCCCGGTTTTCAAGACCGGTCCCTTCAACCAGACTTGGGTATTCCTCCATGTTTTTTCCGGTCAACAATGAAATTATAGCAAAGATATTTTACCATGTCAACCATATTTCAATATTTTTTTCACTTCTTAATACTAATATAAGCATATTTTTAAAAATATTTCATAAAAAATAACTGATTTTTGAAAAAAAGGCTTGAAAAAGAGAAGAAAACATATTATACTTAAGAAGTCTTATTCATTAAGACAAGTGCCTGCCCAAGTGGCGGAATAGGTAGACGCACAGGACTTAAGGCCTCTTACTAACTGTTGGAAGGCCTTGAGCACTAGTCTAGAAATAGATTATGTGAATTTGCTCAAATTCGGGGAAACCTTACAGATAACGCTGATGGCAATCCCGAGCCAAGATTTGCAAAAGCAAATAAGGTGTAGAGACTTGACGGGCAATACCTAAGTCATGATTATGATATGGTAAAGAGAAAGTCCAGACTACAAACATACAAGTGGTAGTGAAAACTATAGTAGTAAGAAAATCCTGCGGGTGTTAAAACCCGTGCCGGTTCAAGTCCGGCCTTGGGCACCAACTTTGAACTGAAAGCTCTATTTAGAGCTTTTTCTTTTGGCATAATTATGATAAAATAAAACTAGGGAGTGTACTTATGAAGAATTTTAAATTAAAAGAGAGTGAAGAGTTAGTAAGAATAATAAAAAATGTTGAAGTAGAAGCAAATGAAAACAAATTTTTTAACAGTTTTTCTGACAACCAAACGCTTAGTTTTATTAAAAGATGTAAACAAGGAATTAGAGTTTAATGCTTTTCTAGCATCAAGAATGGTGGATATCCCTGAAGATTTAGAAGTAGTATTTGATTTAAATTTAGATGAAGTAAAAAAAGTGGTATATAGCAAAGGACAAAACATAATAACATTTAAAGAAAATGATAACAAGTTAGTATTATATTGCGAAAATATTACCAAATTAATAAGTAGGACATTATGATCTACACAAGTAATTATCACAGCTTGAAAAATAAAGAGCTTGAATTAGTATCTATTTCTGGAGATCGCGGAAAAGAAGCAAATTATGAAGAAAATGCTTTCCATCTTTAGCTCCCAAAAAGGGATTCTGGCAAGTTTGGCACAATAACATTGGTAAAATTGCCGAAGAAGAAAATAATCGCTTTTACGTCGAAAGATACTATGAAGAAGTATTAAAGCATTTGGATCCTTCAGAAATTTATCAAACTCTTGATGATTCGATTCTTTTGTGTTATGAAGATGCACCCATGTTTTGTCACAGATATATTGTAGCCTTTTGGCTAGAATTATCTTTAGGAATAAGCGTCCCAGAAATAAAAATAGAAGAGGATAAAATTATAGAAATAGAAAAGCCAACATGGATAAAAGAAATACTAGAAGAATTAATGAGCAAAGAAGAGAAAGAAAAATACCCCAGAAAGTTAGTAAAGAGGTTATAATATGTCAAAAATAGTAGAGGAATTAAAAAAAGAGTATAAAGAAACAAAGAAAAGTAGTATTTTAGTTTACTTCACATTACGTTTCTTAGTAATATTATGTCTAATCAGGCAAATAATTCTAGGGCATTTTGATAGTGCTTTATTATGTGTCTTATCTTTATTTTTGCTTATTCTACCTATTATTATTCAAAGAAGACTTAAAATAACTTTACCCAACACTTTAGAAGTAATTATCTACATTTTTATCTTCTCGGCCGAAATTCTAGGTGAAATCTATAATTTTTACGGCAATATCCCCAATTGGGATTTAATACTTCACACCCTTAATGGTTTCTTATGTGCGGCTGTTGGTTTATCCTTAATCGATTTATTAAATAAAAAGAGTAAAAGTATTAAGTTATCTCCAGCATATGTAGCCCTAGCATCTTTCTGTTTTAGTATGACCATTGGAGTATGTTGGGAATTTATTGAATATGCTTTTGATAAAACAACACTCGTAGACATGCAAAAGGATGAGTTTATAACAAGCATCACCTCCGTTGAATTTGATCCCAATAAAAGCAATAAAGCGTTGAAAATAAAAGATATTGATCACACGATTCTTTACGATGCTAAAGGAAATGTTTTGATGGTTATTGAAGGTGGCTATTTAGATATAGGATTAAATGATACAATAGAAGATTTATTGGTAAACTTTATTGGTGCCTCAGTTTATTCAATCTTAGGATATTTCTATATTAAAAACCGAGACAAGTACACTTTAGCAAGTAAATTCCTGATTACCAAAGAAAAATAAATGGAGAGTTTAATGAAAAGAATTTGTTGTACCAGCAAAATATTTTATTAATAACCAAAGAACGAAGACTTCCAACGCTAGAAGAAAGAAATCTAATTGAAATCTTTTTAGAAGCATTTGAATTCCGGATAAATGAGTATTACACAATAAAACCCATGTATTTAAAAAGAACTTTCGTGTCATAAAAAAATTATTTTTACGTACTCTTTATTAGAGGTGTTAGTATTGAAAAAAATAATGTTGGCACTACTAGTATTCGGGCTATTTATTCCGTGTGTTCATGCCGAGAATGATTCCCTAAATTTAAGTAGTGAATCAGCAATACTCATGGATGCCGAAAGTGGCAAAATATTATATGAAAAAAATATTCAAGAAAAACTACCAATGGCTAGTATGACCAAAATTATGAGTATGTTACTCATTATGGAAAGTATTAATGCGGGTAATCTAAATTATGAAGAAACAGTACTAATCAGCGAAAATGCCAGTGGTATGGGTGGTTCTCAAGTATTCTTACAAGCAGGAGAGGAGTACACAGTAGACGACCTACTGAAATGTATCGCTGTATCCAGTGCCAATGATGCCGTGGTTGCCATGGCTGAAAAAATCAGTGGTAGTGTTGATGCCTTTGTGGAATTAATGAATAAACGAGCTAAAGAATTAGGAGCAAATAACACAAATTTTACCAATCCTCATGGCCTAGATGATGAGAATCACTATTCTACAGCCTATGACATGGCTCTAATTGCCAAAGAATTATTGAAACATGAAGAGATATTAAAGTATACATCAATATATGAAGATTATTTAACCAAACCAGATGGCTCCCAAGTATGGCTTGTAAATACCAACCGTTTAGTAAGATTTTATGATGGAGTAGATGGTCTAAAAACCGGGTATACAACGGAAGCTGGTTATTGCTTAACCGCAACAGCTAAGAAAGAGGATTTGCGTTTAATTAGTGTGGTAATGAAATCTCCTAGTGCGGAAGATAGAAGCAGTGACACATCAACTCTTTTATCCTATGGCTTTAACTCCTTTAAAAGTAATGTTATTTATTCTAAAGATGATTCTTTAGGAAGTGTGCGTGTAGAAAAAGGGAAGATTAGTGAAGTAGATGTTTATTTAAAAGAAGATGCGACTGAAATACTAAGTGTTACTGAAAAACCTGCCGATTATACTTTTAATATTAAAGTAGATAAAATAGAAGCACCAGTGAAAGCAAATACGGTAATTGGAACGGCCGAAATCATTGATAATAATGGAAATATAATAGATGAAGTAGAAATTATTGTCAAAGAGGATATTGAGAGTGCTGGTTTCTTCGATTATTTAAAACAAAGTTTCAAATTAATAACAAGTGGAATATAAGTCAGAATATCCTGACTTATATTTGCATAAATATTGAAAATAAATCATTTCTATGATAAAATCTCATCTTTGACACTTTGAAAGAAGCAAAACCTCCCAATCCCTTTATTTAAAAGGGTTTGAGAGGTTTTAA
>CALVHK010000101.1 GCA_944327405.1 uncultured Bacilli bacterium
TTAAAGACAACATGAGTATCAAAATGATTTCCAAATATACAGGACTAAGCAAACAGGAAATAGAAGCACTAAGATAGTGTTTCTTTTTTTCTTGAAAAAACAAGTGCCATTCCACGGTTCGACAAATTTCGCAGTTTCATTGTGCTATGATAGACGCTAAATCTAAAAAGAAGGGAGGTTTTCTATGCAAGATGTAGCAAAAGAAATGTCTTTTAATGGTATCACAATGTCTCAAGATGATATTGTATTTAAGGTACTTGTTAAACACGATATAATGCTAATTGACTTTTTGAATTCTTTTTTGAATTATAGTCATACAAACAAAGAAATTGTTAAGATTATAACCAAAACAATAGAAGAAAGAAAAAAAGACGATCAACCAGAAATCTATGCCAAAGTTTTAGCAGAGTTAACAAATGGCAATCAATTAGTTTTCCATCTTTACAAAAAAGGTATGAATCTATTAATAGCACATGCTAAAAAAGAAACAGAAATAGAAGTATTATAGTTTGCTTCTATTTCTTTTTTTAACCAGATAAAACATAAGCAAGATAATAATGATTGGTAGTGCTAAAGAAATGTATGGTAGAGCATAATAAGCAACAAGTTCATAAACGTAATTAAAGTCAAAGAACTTATCAATTAATATTCCCGCTATTCCTAAAGTAAGGATGGTAAATAAAGTGTTATGTTTACTAGGTCCTAATGTTTTTATCGAATAAAGAGCAAAAGATGATGTAATAAATAAATCAAAAGCCCAGGCAATTGATAAGATGTTTTCGATCTTTTCAATAAAATTAAATAGTTTTACTTGTTTTAAAACCATGTATTCAGGGAATCTAAAAACATTGACTAGAACTTCACCAAAAACACCATTAATACATAATATAACAATTACGATAGATAATGCTCCAAGTAAATAATATCGGATATAATTTTTAGTATCTTTATTTAAGTGAAGAGTAAGTAGGCCGGGAAATGTGCTAATGCCGGCAAAGGCAATGATTGTCATAAACATGTTACCAGGCTTGCTCGTTAGAATTGGCAAGAAATTATAAAAATCAAAATTACCAAGGATACTTGCAATGGATAATAAGGATAACACAATACTAAGAGGGAATAGAGCAGAAGAAACTTTATGAATCATAGAAATTCCACCCCAAGCACAATAAATCAAAAGAAGAAGCCATGGAATTAAAATCATAAATACAGGTGTTGTATCAAGCAAAAAGGAGGAGACAAAAGTCTTGTACGTTAGAAGAGAATAGATTAAGATAATGATGCTAGCTAATAAAAGAAGTATTCTCGTAGTCATTCCTACTACTTTATTTTTGCTAAATAAATCATTTAAAGAACCCATTTTATGTTTTATGATATAACGGTAACAAAGAATAATCATAAGTCCTAAAATGGTTCCGATGATTGCTCCAATATAAGTATCTTTATCGGTGTATTTGCAAATTAGGGAAATTCCTAAACCAAAGAATAAACTTCGCGTTAGAAAAAATAGGGAAGTAGCATTTTCTTTTTTCATCTAGTTCACCTCAAAAGTAAGTCCTTTCTTATTTATTTTTAAATTAATATCATATTTTATATTTTGTTTGGTCCAGGAATAAAAATCAGGAATACGATATTCATTATAATAACTTCTACCAATATTTAAAGCATTGGATTCTACTCTTTGCAACTCTTGTAATACTTCATCCATTTTACTTTCGATAATATGAGTAAATTCCTGCTCTAGTTCCAAGTAAGTTTCGGTCTTTTTTAAATCGTAATCACAGTTATTTTCACTAATACGAGCACTTAATGTAGCAGAAACATTGATTAATCCATTTTTGGGTTCAACCTTAACATCTCCATCATAAACGGCAATGACAATATTTTTATCATTATCACAAGTCATATTAAAATGAATGGATTCCACATTAAAATTATTTAGTAAATTAACCACACTTGCTTCCTCAGTATTAAAAATGTGAGTGAGTTCATAATCCTTAAAAACTCCTAAACCAGATAATTCGATATTATCATCATCATCTACTTTAAAGACAGGCAACATGGCATCTTCTCCATCACTTAGCATACTATTTACGGTTTTGGTAAATTGAACGTAATAAGCTGAATTATAAGTTTCATTATTAAATTCTAGAAGCTCTACTAAATAAGAGCTTACAATTGGATGCTTTTTGGTAGTAGCACTCAATAAATCCTCGGCAGAATCCTCCGCTATAGAGGCATAAAATTCGTTTCTAAGTCTTTCCGTACGAATTAAGTAATCGATACAATCTTCAATATGACTTTCGGCAACGTCCTTGCTAAACACCACGATTTCTACATGCTCAAAATAGGGGACTTTATCCATTTTATTCGCAGATGTTGTAAAAGCTTCAACAATATTATTGCCTGTTGAAGTTACATAATAAGTACTATTCGATCCAGACGTTTCTCCTTCTTTTTTAGTACTGATAATTTCAAAGGTTACTTTAAATTCATCGTTTTCATAATCGATCGCAATCCCGGAAATAATGGCTAAATCATTGAGTTGATTATAATCATAGCAGCCACTCATGAGTAGGGGAATAGCTAGCAGTAATATTAATTTTTTCATACATTTTCTCCTTGCTTTGTTTTATTTGTTTGGGTTAGCATTTCACTTCTTTTCGTATCTTTTTTAATTGGCCATTTCAGTGCCGTTTTAAAAAAGTAAGTTTTATCAAAAGGAATGAATGGATAGAAATAAGGCTTGCCAAAAGAATGAATTTTATTAATACGAATAAGGAAATATAACCCGGCAAAAACAAGACCGAGAATGCCATAGAAAGCCGCGGCAAAAAGGAAGATGAAACGAAGATTACGCAGAGCATTGGATACTTCAATTTCAGTAAATATGAGACTAGCCATAAATGTTAGAGCAATAATAATGATGGTTATTGGTGAGACTATTCCTGCTGATACAGCAGCATCACCTAAAACTAAAGCTCCAAGTATCGATATGGCACTTCCATAGGCATTAGGAAATCTAAGATCACTTTCTCTTAGCATTTCACAAATAAAGAGCATAATTAAAACTTCAATAATACTTGGAAAAGGGACACCATCTCGTTGAATGCTAAAACTCACTAATAACTTTGTTGGAATCGTCTCTTGATTATAGTTGATTAAAGCAATGTAGATTGCAGGGACCGTCATCGATAGAAAGAAGCAGCAGAAACGAACAATTTTTAGGAAGTTAATGTTTTTGCTTTTGTGATAAGAATCTATTCCCGGATTGATAAAATCAATAAAGAAAGCTGGTATAATAATAGCAAATGGAGAGGTGTCCATTACTAAAACAATTTTTCCTTCCAAAAGAGCTTTGGATACAAAATCCGGCCTTTCGGTGATAACATAGGTAGGGAAGTGGGTTTTATCTTCCTCGGTGATTAATTGTCCGATCATACTAGAATCAAGAACTCCATCAATATCAATCTTTTTTAATTTTTCTTCTACTAGTTTGATCGTTTCAACCTCGGCAATATCTTCAAAATAAAGTAGTCCAACTTTAGTTAAGGTTTTTCTTCCAATAGTAAACTCGTCAGTCTTTAGTTTGCTAGACTTAAGTCTCTTTTTAATAAGACCCATATTAATTTGATAATTTTCGGTAAAAGCATCTTTTGGCCCATTTGGTGCTGGTTCGGTATCGGGTGTTGGAATACCCCGGTTTATATCTGCTCTAGT
>CALVHK010000102.1 GCA_944327405.1 uncultured Bacilli bacterium
AGAGCTAAAGAAGTAAGAAAATTTGTTGATAAGATGATTACTTATGGTAAGAAAGGTACTTTAGTTAGTAGAAGAAAGGCTTTAGCTTTTCTTTACAACGACAGTGATGTTGTTAATAAAGTATTCAATGAACTTGCGCATCGTTATGAAACTAGAAATGGTGGTTATACAAGAATAATTAAACTTAATGAACGCCATGGTGATGATGCATTACAAGTTAGACTTGAACTTGTTTAAGACTATTCTTTTGAATAGTTTTTTTGTTAAATTTTTGTCAATTATTTTAAATTTTTGTTTTCTTATGTGAATATGTTATGTATAATTGGATTAGGAGGTATACTATGAATATGGATCCTGAACTTAAAAGTGCATTGAATATTATTATGAATAATCAGAAAGAATTGCTAAAACAACAACAGGTTAATAATATGTTGTTACTGGCAAATAATCCTAACTTAACACCTGGGATGCAACAAGAATATTTGAATCGAGCTATGAATATGATGGGAATGTCTCAAGAGCTTGAATCAGAAGCATCTAGAAGTTTTATGTAGTTATTATTTTAAAATTTCCCTTTTTGGGGATTTTTTTGTGAAATGGATAGAATTTGATACAAAAAGAATAAATTTATTGAAAAAAATCATTGTATAAAAAAACTCAAGAGTTTTTATCCTTGAGTTTATTTCATATATAAATCGTAGTATTCATCATATGTTAATCCAGAATCATGTACCTTTGTTGCTAGTTCTACACCAAGATATCTTAGATGCCAAGGTTCTTCCATAAACTGAGTAATATGTTGTTTTCCTTTTGGGTATCTTACAATAAATCCATACTTATAAGAATTATTAAGCATCCATTCATAATCTTCGCTAGTTAAATTATCATTTAGAGTATTACTTCTTACATCGACGGCTAAGCCTAGTTGATGTTCGGAAAATCCTGGTCTGGCAGAATAAGTGTCAGCAGCAGCTACACCATCTCTTGCAACATAACCGTTATATAATCTTTCTTGAAGTTCATATGACCGATATGGGCTAAAAGGATAAAATACCACACCATCTAACATTCCCGCATTGGTAAGACGTTCAAACGCTTCGGCTGCTTCACTTCTTAAATAATAGTTGCTACTGTAAGATAGAGAAACTAAATCATTTGGAACATAATCATCTGGTAATTTGTGATACTTATTGACTAGTATTGTTAAATCATTTTGGGCTTCTTCTTCTGTGTATTCAGTATATTCTGAATATCCTTCTTTATCTAGACCGATATTTACATAAGTAACAACTGTTGCTAAATCATAATCTTCATTTTCTTCTTGATAAGCTAAATATCTTTCTACATTATTAATTTCAAAGTTTGTTATATCTTTGAATGCTAATATATCTATATAATCCATATTTAATAATATGTCTATATTGTCTTTCATATTCGCTGTAATATAATTTATTTCTTCGCTATTGTAGTCTTTAGCTAATAGTTCATTTATAATTGTGCTAAAGTTATTGATGTTTTTATAGTTAATTTCATAATAATCTTCTAAATATTCCTTTTTTAGTTCGTTATCTTCTAATAATGCTTCTACTGTTTTAGAATATTCTTTGCTATTTATTTCATCATATAAATTTAAATTTCTCATCACTGTAAGGGATGCTTCACTGTAAGGGGATGGCTCTATTATTTCTTCAGTATGATTTTGAAGTAGTTTTAAGGTTGTGACTGCAATAGTTGCGATAATTAAAAGTATCAGAAGTACTATTAAAAATATTTTTAATCCTTTATTCATAGGTATCCTCCTATATAAGTATATTATATCACTTATTAGGTTATTAATCTTGAATTATTTAAGACCTTTACAGATATTAGATAAATTAGTTGCGTTTATGTTAAAAATGCCTTATAATCATATTAGTAGAGCATTAGGAAACGACATGCCTACTTATCGAAATAAGTGACATTAACCGTCATGTTGTTGCATACGATGATGATGGTTGATGTCTTATTATTTGGTTTAAAAAGCTGAATAATAGAAGAAAAAATTGCTTTCATCTTCATAAGGCTCCTTCCTAGATTAACCTAACCCCCCTAAGGAAGTAAGCAATCGTAGGAAAAGAAAAACACTTATAGACATCCGTCCTAATGCTCGAGTTAATATTATGAAGGATAAACCTAAAAAAAGCAAGAAAAAGCGTTTGACAAATTCTGCAGCAAATTCGACATAAAAAAGCCAAAGCTATTTTAGGTACTTTGGCTCGTTTGTTTTACCTAGAAGATAGTCGGCTGATATGCTGTATTTCTTACATAATTGGTATAAAAATGGAGTGGCAATTAAATTAATAGCATTTTCATATTTTGAAATTGTGGAACTATCTATTTTTAGTAAATTGGCTAGCTCTTTTTGCGTAAGATTAAATTCCTTTCGTAATTCTTTTAATCTTTGGCTCATTTGTTTTCTGTTAATTTGTTTTATATTGTTGTGATAATTTTTGGTATTTGTAAATCCTAGAACATAGTCTATTGAAACATTAAAATAGTTGCTTATTTCATTTAAATAAATTATTGGAATTATACTGTTTTGAAGTTCGTATTCTTTGTATGTACTTCTTTTAATGCCTAATACTTTTGCCATTGTTTCTTGTGTTATCAATTCATATGTTCTTAAAGCTTTAATACGATCTTTGTAATTCATTTGATATTCACCAAGAATATTTTCGCATTTTCTTATATTTAAAAACAATTTTTGGCTAAAATAATCAAGTTTTTGTTGACTTTTTATTTTTTAACAATTATAATTAATATGAAAATTGATAACTCTTGACTATTATAGATACTGTGGATAATTTGTTTTTCCTAATAGATAATCTGCAGATACATCATATTTTTTACATAATGAATATAGGTAGACAGTAGCGATTGGGTATATTCCTCTCTCGTATTTTGATGGTAATGAAATATCAGTGTTTAGCATATTTGCTAGTTCTTTTTGCGTTAAATTGTGCTTTTTTCGTAATTCTTTTAATCTTTGCCCCGATAGTTTTGGATCTATTGCAATTTTAGAGTTGCTATAATTTTTTTTGCTTGTCAAACCTAGAACATAATCTATAGAAACTTTAAAGTAGTTACAAAATTCATTCAAGTGGATAATAGGAATTATGCTATTTTGAAGTTCATATTCTTTGTATGTACTTCTTTGTATATTTAGCTTTTCTGCAATGTAGGCTTGAGAATATAAATTTGCGGTTCTTAAATCTCTCATTATTTTTCCATAATTCATTCTTATCACCAATAGTATTTTCTCATACACGTTTATTTCAATTTAAAAAGTGGCTAAAATAATCTATTTTTTGTTGACTATTTACATTTTTTAAGTTATAGTTAATATAGTTAAGGGTTTTCAATTTTATGAAAGTAGGTTATAAAATTGAAAAATGATAATATTGAATTTGAAACAATTCGTTCTAACAAACATAGAATAATCTTTTTTGGTGGTGTTGTCTGTGTAGTTGTGCTTCTTGTCGCTTTAGGTTTAAATGCCACAAGAGCAAAGTATAGAACTGCACAGAGTATGCCTTTGTATAATGCAACCGTGAATTATAGTTTAGCTGATTTGAATATTGTTGCAATATATGTAGGTGGAGAAGTAGTTGATAGTTTGGATAGCAGCAAACAATATACATTAGATACAGAACAAA
>CALVHK010000103.1 GCA_944327405.1 uncultured Bacilli bacterium
CGTGAATTTATCGCTGATAATGCTCAGTTTGCTGAGAATCTAGATTATTAGGAGGTTTTTTATGGATAGATTAGAACAAAATAATATTGTAACCGAAGTCAAAAAATCATTCTTGGAATATTCCATGAGTGTTATTGTCTCTCGTGCTCTACCAGACCTCCGAGATGGTCTAAAACCAGTTCATCGAAGAATTCTTTATGATATGCTTCAAAATGGCTTAACTCCTGATAAACAACATCGTAAATCAGCGACTATCGTTGGTGATGTTATGGGTAAATATCACCCACATGGAGACTCTAGTATTTATGAGGCTATGGTACGTATGGCACAAGATTTTAACTATCGTTATATGCTAGTAGACGGCCATGGAAACTTTGGTAATATTGAAGGATATGGCGCTGCAGCCTACCGTTATACGGAAGCAAAACTTGCTAAAATATCTATGGAATTACTAAGGGATATTAATAAAAATACCGTAAACTTCCTTCCAAACTACGATGAAACAACGAAAGAACCGGAAGTATTACCATCAAGATTCCCAAATATATTAGTAAATGGAACGATGGGTATCGCGGTTGGTATGGCAACCAATATTCCCCCTCATAATTTAGGTGAGGTAATTGATGGTTGTGTAGCTTATATTGATAATCATGACATTGATACAGCAGGATTATTGCAGTATATTAAAGGACCTGATTTTCCAACTGGTGCTTTAATTCTTGGAAATAGTGGTATCAAAAAAGCTTATGAAACTGGTCGTGGAACCATTACGATCAGGAGCCGTGCTCACATTGAAGAAAAAAATGGTAGACAATATATTATTGTCGATGAAGTACCTTACGGTGTAAATACACTAGAACTTAAAAATAAAGTAGCAGAACTCGTTCACAACAAAGTTTTAGAGGGAATCACTGATTATCATGCTGATTTAAAAGATGGAATCAAGATCACAATTACATTAAAAAAAGATGCTAACGCTGGGGTTATTTTAAATAAATTATACAAGCATACTGCTTTTCAAACAACCTATGGAATCATCTTCTTAATGCTTGATAATGGTGTTCCTAAAACGCTAGGATTAAAAGATATTATTTCCAAATATATTGATTATCAAAAAGAAGTAATTATTAGAAGAACTCAATTTGATTTAGATAAAGCCGAAAAACGAGTACACATATTAGAAGGTTTAAAGATAGCTTTAGATCACATTGATGCCGTAATTAAGCTAATTCGAGCTTCAGAGTCTGACGAAGAAGCAAAGACCGGCTTAATGAATAACTTTAATTTAAGTGACGTTCAAGCCGAAGCTATCCTAGAAATGCGTTTAAGAAGATTAACCGGCTTAGAAAGAGATAAAATTGAAGAAGAATTAAATGAATTATTAAAACTTATTGAAGAATTAAGAGGAATTCTTGCTTCTGAAGAAAAAGTATTAAATATTATTAAAGAAGAATTATTAGAGATTAAGGATAAATATGGCGATAAACGTCGTACAGACATTGATATGACAGCAATTGAGTATATTGAAGATGAATCATTAATTCCAGAAGAAAACGTGCTTATTGCTATGACTAACAAAGGGTATATTAAACGTACAACGGCAGATACCTTCAAAGCTCAAAAACGTGGTGGAATGGGTATTAAAGGAATGACAACCAATGATGAAGACTTTGTTGAAGAAATTATCAATATATCTTCACACGATCATGTATTATTCTTTACGAATAAAGGAAAAGTTTATCGAATTAAAGGATATGAAATACCAGAATTTAATCGTCAATCTAAAGGTCTTCCAATCATTAATTTAATACCAATTGAAAAAGATGAGACTATTAGTTCAATTCTAGGCATTTCTTCAAAAGAAGACACTAAATACCTATTATTTGCAACTAAAAAAGGATTAGTTAAAAAGACCTCTATTGAAGAATTTACAAACATACGTACGTCAGGAAAAATATGTATTAATTTAAAAGAAAATGACGAATTAATCGCCGTTAAACGTACAAATGGTAATAATTATATCTTACTTGGTAATGATAATGGACGTATGGTTAAATTTAAAGAAGATAAAATACGTGCTATGGGTAGAACAGCTAGTGGTGTTAAAGGTATTAATCTTGAAGGTGGCAAATGTGTTTGTGCTGAGGTAGTAAATGAAGACGATAAAATATTGTTGGTAACTGAAAAAGGATATGGAAAAAAGACTTTAGTAAGTGACTTTAGAGAAACAAGCCGAGGCAGCAAAGGTGTTAAAGCTTTAAATATTACTGAGAAAAATGGTAATATAGCCGCTGTTAAAGTTGTTGATGAAGATAAAGAACTAGTAATTATGACTAACACAGGAACAACGATGAGAATGACTTTAGATCAAATCAATACTTTAGGTAGAGTAACTCAAGGTGTCAGACTAATTCATTTAAAAGACGATCAATATGTAACCACAATAAGTCTAGTTGATAAAGAAGAAGAATCGGAAGATACTTCTGAGGAAGAACAAAACGAAAGTAATGCTGAATAAGCATTATTTTTTTGTCCTAATCTTTTTTATATAAAATAAAAAATGATTGTTAGTAACTTTAAAATGATTGGGAAAAATAAAAATGTTCCACGTGAAACATTTGCAGTGAAAATATCAAGAATTATGTCTATTATCGAAATGCGTCGAGAATATATAAATAGAAGATCATAAAATTTTATAGAAAATATAATTATTAAAACAATAAAAGGTTATTAACAATGTTCCACGTGAAACATTGCATCACAGTAGTGTTGAAATTAAAAATATAATGGATTAATAACAAATTTTAAAAAATAATAAAAAAAACACTAAAATTATAAACAAATGCATTCTTATAATTTTAAAAAGAATAATATAAAATGTAAAATAGTTATCCACAATGTTTCACGTGAAACCTTTATTAAAAAAATAAAATTATATTTAAATAAAAAATCGTAGAATTTTGTCTAATATTGTCGCAAATATTACAAAGAATATAAAAAATGTTTAACAGACAAATAGTAAATTAAAAGTATGCTTTTGTTATCAAATAAATCATTTATATTTAATTAAATAAGATCAAAATTTATAAAAATTCAGAATCAGAGCAAAATAATTTAAAAATTATAAACATTTTACTCTTATTTAAGAAATTATAACTAAACAATGTTTCACGTGAAACATTATACTTGAATTTTTAATAAAAATATGATAAATTATATATGTGCAACAAATATATTGTAATCTGGTCAGGACTGGAAAGTAGCAGCCACGTCAATCCCTATTTGTGTGCACTTTTTTATTGGGTGGTTATAATGAATGAAAAGTATTTTAATATTTTGATAAATCTATTAAAAAAAGCTGTTTCCATAGATGAAGTGCCTGTAAGTGCTTTGATTGTGAAGAATGGAAAAATTATTGCGAAAGCATATAATAAAAGAAATAAGAATCATGATATTTTAGGCCATGCTGAAATAATTGCTATAAAAAAAGCAAGTCAAAAATTAAAAGATTGGCGATTATTTGATTGCGATTTATATGTAACGCTTAAACCTTGTAGCATATGTGAAAATATAATCAAACAATCTCGAATCCAAAATGTTTATTATTTAATTGATAAACCCGATAATAAAAAAGAATATAATAAGACAAAATTTATAAAAACAAACATTAGTACGCAAAAA
>CALVHK010000104.1 GCA_944327405.1 uncultured Bacilli bacterium
GTTAATAGAAGTATTATTAACTGTCTACTTTCCATACCGAACTATGTTTATTTTATATAAACATAGTTTTTCTTTACAAATTTATTTGCTTAAATCAGGATTTAAAGGTATAATTAGTATAGGTGTTTATTATGAATCAATATTATGGTTTAATTTTGACGTTTATTGCTGGTTTGTTTTTCCTAATTGGAGGAATTATCACTTTAAAAGTTAAGAATAAAGATAAATTAAATATTTTTAGTATTGCCTTAGCTTTGGTTATTATTATTAATTTATTAATTAAAGAATTATTTCCGGAAATATTAGAATTGTTAGAAGGGTATAATTTAAGCTTTAAAATTATGCTCATTTTACTCTTTTCGGTTATAGGGATTTTACTATTAAAAGTATTAGATTTCTTTATTCCCGATCATCATCATGATCATCATGATAATGAAGAGAATAAAAAAGAACATGATTCCCATATAAAACATATTGGCACATTAACCCTAATTGGTTTAATGTTACATAATTTATTAGAAGGCTTTGCCATTGCTGGTATGACTTTAAGTGATTTTAAAATAGGCTTGATGGTTTGTTTATCTGTGGCTTTGCATAATATTCCGCTTGGGACTCATATTTTTAGTTCAATTGATATGAAAAGAAATAAAGGCTTAGTGATATGTTTAACTTTGTCTAGTTTAGTAGGAGGAATTATTTTCTTCTTGATTGGAGATATTTCAACGTTGGTATTAGCTATTATCAGTATAATTACTTTTGGTATGTTAATTTATATTTCTATGATAGAATTATTACCGGAATTAGTGTCTAACTTGAAGAAAAAGGAAGCTATTATTGGTTTAATAACGGGTATTATCATTGTTGTAATATCAATGTTTATATAAGGAAGTGATTTTTTTGAAAAAGGTATTAGTAACTGGTGCTGGTGGGTCTATTGGTATTAATGTAATTAAATATTTACTTAGTGAAGGAAAGTATGAGATTACAGCTTTGGATTTACGAAATAAAAATAGTCAAAAAAGGTTAAAACGGTATCGAAGGCGTATTAATTTGATATATGGTGATATGAATGATTCGGTATTAATCGATGCTTTAGTGAAAGATCATGATTATATCATTCATTTGGCCGGTGTCATGCCACCGATTGCAGATATTAAGCATAATTTAAGTGAAATGGTAGATTATAAAGGAACAGAAAATTTGATTAAAGCGATTAATATGTTTAATCCGGACGTCTATTTTATTTATGCTTCATCAACAACAATTTATGGATCAGTTCCGGTAGCGAATGTAGATACCAAATTAAAATTAACACCGCTTGATTATTTTAGTAAAACTAAGTTTAAGATCGAAAAATTGATTCAAGCTAAAGTAAAAAATTATGTAATTATGCGTATTCCTTTTGTTTTGACTAATCCTGAGACGGGGGCTTTCATGTATAATGTTAAACTAAATAGTACGGTGGAAGCGATAACAGATAATGATGCAGGATACATGTTTGTGAATACTCTAAATCACTTAAATAAGTTAAATAAAAAGATTTGGAATGCAACAGGTGGGGAAATGACTACAGATACTTATCGTTATATTTTAGCAAATGTCTTAAAATCTTATGGTTTGAGTTTTAAGTACTTATTAACTTTATTGTTTGTTGATAAGAATTTTTATACACATACATATCCAGATAGTGAAAAGTTAGAAAATATTTTGGAATTTCGAAGTGATTCTCTATCATCTTATTATATGCGATTAAAGAGGCAAGTAAAGGGAAGAAAAATAGCTCGTTTTTTAGCTAAGCCGTTTGTATTGGTTTTGAATAGGAAGAAAAAATGATTGGTCTGGCATTAGAAGGCGGGGGAGTTAGAGGTTCTTATCAGGCTGGAGCTTATATTGCTTTTTTAGAGTGTGGTATTCAGTTTCATGGTGTATGTGGAACTAGCATTGGGGCTTTAAATGGGGCAATTATAGCAAGTGGAAAAGGACAATCGTTACCAACAATTTGGCGTAATATTGATATCGGTCGTATTTTTGGGTTTCGAGAAAAATTTATTGAAGTCGTAAATGAGAATAAAAATGATTTATCCTATTTAAAAGAATACTTTCTAAATATTTTAAGTATTATGTTAAATAGAGGAATTGAATTCAAAGGATTAAGAGAGTTGATTGACAAAGAAATAGATGTTGATGCATTAATGAATAGTCCTATGGATTTTGGCTTAGTTACAGTACGACTTAAAGATTTAAAGCCAATTTATTTATTTAAGAAGGATATGCCGAAAGAGAAAATAAAAGATTATATTATTGCAAGCTCATCCCTTCCTATTTTTAAACTAGAGAAAATGATTGATGATAATTACTATTTAGATGGGGGATTCTATGATGTAGGTCCCGTAAATATGTTACTAAAAAAGGGATATAAAAAAGTTTATTTAGTGAAAATTCATGGAGTAGGCATTCACAGGAAATATGATGAGAAAGCGGATGTCGTCGTAATCGAGCCAAAAAGAAGTTTGGGAAGTGTGTTAGAACTAGATAAAAAAAGAATTGATGAAAATATTAAAATGGGATATTATGATACGATAAGAGTACTAAAAAATTTAGATGGATACAATTATGTATTTAAAAGAAAGAGTGATTCTTTTTACCAAAGAATAAATAGAAAAATAACCAAGAAAGAATTTCGCCGAGTAAAATTTTTCTTTAATGCTAAAACAATTAAAGAAACAACAATAAAAGCCATAGAATATATTATGGAAAAAGAAGGAATGAACTATTATCAAATTTATTCTATAAAAAAAGTAATAAAGGAAATCAAAAAGGAAAAAGATAAAGATCACTTTATTTATCATTATGTAGAAAAATTAAGAGTCATTTTTTAAGTCTAGACATGAAAGTATTATTAATGATATAATGATTAAGCATTTGGAGGGATATTATGGGACGTGCATATGAAGTAAGAAAAGCAAGCATTCAAAAAACAGGAGCGATCAAGGCAAAAACGTATTCAACTTTTGCCAAAGAGATTTATTTAGCAGCCAAAAAAGGTGTACCAGAAGTAGAAAGCAATGTCTTCTTAAAAAGAATTGTCGATAAAGCTAAAAAAGCTCAAGTGCCAAGTGATATTATTAACAGGGCAATAGATAAAGCAAAAGGTGTTGGTGGTGAAGATTATCATGAAGTCATCTATGAAGGATTTGGTCCAGGAGCATCTACTTTAATTATTAAAACCCTAACAGATAATGTGAATAGAACAGTAGGTATGGTTAGAGCAGCTTTTAATAAAGTTCACAAGAGTCTAGGAGTAACCAATAGTGTTGCTTACAACTATGACTATTTAGCATTACTTGCTTTTAAAACAGATAAAGAAGAGGAAATATTTGAAGGATTACTAGAAGCTGGTATAGAGCCAATGGAATTTGAAAGTGATCATGGGGAACTAACAATCAGTGTTCATCCTAACGATTTAAATAATACCAAAGATGTAATTGAACGGATAGAACCGAATGTTGAATATGAACTCGATGAAGTAGGAATGTTTGCTAAAAATGAAGTAGAGTTAAATGAAGAAGATTTAGAGACGTTTGATAAATTATATAACATGTTAGATGAAATAGATGATGTAACAGACATTTATCACAATGTTAAGGGAAGAGATTAGC
>CALVHK010000105.1 GCA_944327405.1 uncultured Bacilli bacterium
ATATCACACAATATAGTGGTTTTCAAGTTTAGATTAAAACATTTTCGCCATTTTCACAATGTTTATAAAAATCTTTTAGGCCAATATGTGCTTTTGGTTTTTTGTATTTATAAATACATAAATAATCTTCGTCCATAAATTTTATTTTATTATATTTTTTAAATCTTTCTTTTACTTCTTTTAATAAATCATAAAGGCTTAAATATTCGTGAATTCCCTTACTTTGATCCCAAGCATGTTCTAGCCAATAAAACTTTTCTTGTTCTTCGTATACAAGAAATGTATGAGTAAATAACTTTTTTGCATCATAGTATACCATGAAATAAGTGCTAAATTTTAAGTCTAAGTTTTTAAATAAACTTCTTTCTAATTCAACTTGATCAAAATTGTTTCCTACTTTTTTTTCTAGGACATCTTCTGGACGAGATAGGACATATTTCTTTTTAAAGCCTTTTTCGGTATTTATATAAACATTTTTATCAATATCCATCCAGCCATACTCAATTGTGTCTAAAACATTCATAAGATCCATAACATTATTTATTTTCTCCATATTTACTCCACCTATTTGCTATTATATCAAATAATGTAGGGAAAGTGCAAATAAAATTAAAACATTTTATCGACATTTTTGGGTACATCATCATTTACGACCTTTTTAATTATCTTTTCTTTTAAATCTTTATTCACTTTTTTCCCTGTCATAGCGCTTAAAGTATCAATTACTTCACTTAACGTACCTTCATCTTTCATGTTTCCTTTTTGGAGTTTTTCTGCTAAAGATACAATGGTATTTTTGTCCACCTTCGTTTTTTTCTCGATTTTTTTAAAAAAAGAATCATCTAACATAAAAAATACCTCCTAACAATAGTATATGCTAGAAAGTACTTGTTTGATTATTTGTAATACTCATAAAATAAATCGTCTGGTTTTAATTTAAAAACACGCGCTATTCTTAGAGCCAAATCATAATAAACTCTGCGATTGCCATTTTCGATTTGCCAATAGTAAGCTTTACATATTCCTACTTCTTTGGCAACTGTTTCATATGACAATCCTAGAGATTTTCGTAAATTTTGTAATTTAAAATTTACATTTGTACTACTTTTCGCCATAAATCCTCCATACGTACTATAATATATCAAAATTTTTCGATTGTCAAATTTTGTGTAGTTATGACTGGGTAGACTTTGTAATCATTTATCAATAATATTAAGTATGAGGAGTGTTTGGATGAATTTAAAAGAAGTAGTAGGAATAAACTTAAAATATTATCGATATAAAACTGGTTTATCCCAAGAAAAATTTTATACAAATTTAGGACTTAATCCTAAATATTTGGCTTCTGTTGAAAGAGGACGCGAAAATATCAGTATTGATTATATTGAGGATTTAGCGGTAAAACTTGGTGTTAGTACTTATGACCTCGTTACCTATCATGAAGATAGAGTTATCCGTAAGAAAAGAATTGATGAGAAAGTTCATGTGAATAGTTAAAATTATTATCTTATAAACTTTATTCTTTTAAAATAAGTGTAAAGTTTTTTTGTTTTACAAATTTAGATAAATCTGCATAATTTTTATACAGATTTGCTAAAATTCACCAACAAATTTAACTAAATTCACTAGTGAAAATGAGTAAATCTGCATTTTGACTTTGTTTTCTCTTTTAGGTATAGTTTACCTGAAAGGAGGAATTTATATGGAGAATAGGAATGATGAGCTTACTAAATGGTTATTATTTATTGCAGCCAGAAATTCTAAAGAAAGAAGAGAAATAGCTGATGGTGATCCCCTACTCTTGGACTTAGACGATTGGATTAATAACTTTATAGCAAGTGATAAGTTTAAAGACTATCTTAAAAGACGTCATGAGAAAGATATTATACGCTTACTAAATGCAGGTGCACCATATAGAGTAATTTGCGAGATTACTGGCTTATCAGAAGAAGATATTAAGGAATTTGAAAGTCATATTTAAATATAATAAAAACACTAAGATTTAAATTTTAGTGTTTTTTGCTTTAAGTATTTTTCTTACTCTCTTTCGTTTTTGTTTTTAAATTGGAGCAGGATTGGTGTTCCTGTTAAATCAAAGTTTTCTCTAATTTTATTTTCTAAGTATCTTTCATAACTAAAGTGTAGTAAGCCTTTATTGTTTACTTGAAAGGTAAATTTAGGAGGATTTGCTCCTGTTTGACTCACAAAATATACTTTTAATCTTTTTCCTTTATATGATGGTGGTATTTTAAAACTTACCGCATCCATAATTACATTATTAAGTAGGCTTGTTTTGATTTCTTTATGATTGTTTTCATAAGCACTTAATATTTCGGGCATAAGTGTGTGGATTCTTTTTTTGGTTAAGGCTGATAAGAATACCACTTTGATGTATGAAGCAAATTGGAATTCGGCAGCAATCTTTTTCTTCCAAGTTTTTATTCCACTATCAGGGTCATTTACTTTATCCCATTTATTGACGGCTAGAACAATTCCTTTTCCCGCATCAATCGCATATCCTAAAATGTGTTTGTCATGCTCGATAATGCCTTCTTCCGCATTAATCACAACAACACAAACATCAGATTCTTCAATGGCACGAATGCTTCTTAGGTAACTATATTTTTCCACATTTTCATAAATTCTCCCTTTTTTTCTTAGCCCTGCTGTATCCACTATAATATACTCTTTTTTATCATAGGTAAATTTGGTGTCAATCGCATCACGAGTTGTTCCAGCAATATCACTAACGATTGCTCGCTCTTCATTTAGAATGGCATTGATTAAACTACTCTTGCCAACATTAGGACGACCAATAATACAGAATCTAGGTATGTTATCATCTTGGGCTTCATTCACACTTATATTCTTAGTAATTTCTTCTAGAACTTCTTTAAACCCTATGTTGTGTTCGCCACTTACTGGTATTACCTTCTCGAATCCTAATTCATAAAATTCATAGATGTTTGCCATTCTTTCCTTATTATCCATTTTGTTTACTAATACAATTACTTCTTTATTTGCTTTTCGAAGTAAGTCGCGAATAAAATAATCTGATGAATCAAGACCAAATTTTCCATCAACTACAAATAAAATAACATCAGCTTCATCAATGGCTAGTTCCGCTTGCATTTTTATTTCTTTAGCAAAATCATTCGTGGAATCAGTTAGTCCACCTGTATCTATTAAAGAAAACTTTTTGTCATTATACTCTACTACCCCATAGATTCGATCTCTTGTAATACCAGGTTCATCCATGATAATGGATTTTTTTTCTTTAATTAGTTTATTAAAAATGGTTGATTTTCCCACATTTGGTTTACCAATTAAGCATACACATTTTTTCATGCAAAAACCTCCTTTTTAGGCTTCTATTCTATCACAAAAGCAAGAATTTAACAAACATTATTATCATTCATATAAACATATACTTGATTATTTTTTAAATACAAAATAATTTCTTGATTATTCATTACTTCATTATTCATGGGATTTAGGACGTTATCATCCTTATCTGGGGATAAGTTACCACTTTCTACTAAATCATTAATCGTGATCGTTATGCTTTTATAGCCATCATAATAAGTATTACTCTGGTTTAGTTCGTAAATTAGACTTGCTGAATAAGTTTT
>CALVHK010000106.1 GCA_944327405.1 uncultured Bacilli bacterium
AACTGGTAGTGAAAACTATAGTAGTATGAATCAGTAGGTTGGGGGTTCGACTCCCTCTGTCGGCACCATTTATTTATGGGGAGATAGCGAAGTGGCCAAACGCGGCAGACTGTGATCTTCAATAGATTTCAAATCTAAATTGCACCTGTAACTAGAAATGGTTATAGTGGACGTCGCTAATTCGGGGAAAGCTAAGTAATTAATATATGCCAATCCCGAGCTAGAAGGTTAGCCTTCGAGTGTAGAGACTTTATACGACGAACCTAAGTCAAATCGATATGGTTAAGAGAAAGTCCAGACTACAAACACATAAGTGGTAGTGAAAACTATAGTAGTAAAGAAATCTGTTCCTTCGGGTTCCATGGTTCGAATCCATGTCTCCCCACCACTTTAATATTGCCTCGTAGCCAAGTGGTAAGGCATCAGACTTTGACTCTGACATTCCGCTGGTTCGAACCCAGCCGAGGCAGCCATACTTGGTTCGCTAGCTCAGTAGGTAGAGCATTTGACTTTTAATCAAAGGGTCGAGGGTTCGAATCCCTCGCGAGCCACCATCGAGTTTATAAGGGTTTATGAAGATCTCATAAACTTTTTTTATGCTAAAATTTTGTGAAAAAGTGGCAAAAAAGTGGCATTAATTAAAAAAAGATAGAAACAAAATCGCTCTATCATCAATAAATTAACGTTTTTTCTAAAATATAGTCATCAAATAGAATAGGGATATTTGAATGAAACAAACTAAAGTAATTCAAAGTATGATTACTAATATAATTTTCAAGAGGATTATGCACGGAAGTAATTTCTACATCCATACCTATTTTTATGTTTTCATCCCCTAAAATATAAGTAAATTCAGTGGTGACTTTATCAACAGAATATAACTTATTTTCTATATAAACATTTTTTATCGCATCATTCATACCATGATGATATCCAAAAGGAATGACCGCAATATATTTTTCTTTGTTTTTATGAGTATAAACTTTAACATTTGCTACTTTAGAGGTTAGACGAAATATTTGTTTTAAAGGAGCCTCGACTTTTTGAAACAATTTCTTTTTAATCTCGTTAATCCCATAAAAAGAAGCATCAAGGATAATGGCATTCGATCCTTGTATTTTTCTTTTATCTTCTTCACTATTTAAAATCATTAATGAAGAATTGCTAATAGGGCGCACAATATACTTAAAATCTTCATAATCATCTTCTTTTATATGAGCTTTCACTCCTAAAAGTTGAATATGCTTATCACTTATTTCTAAATAATCTAATATATCTTGCTTGTTAGCTATACCCCTAAGTCCTTCAGGATCAATTTCTAAGATAACATCCAAATCATCTTTAATATTTAACCCGTGAATTCTTTCTAATAAATGAATGTCTCTTATCACAACAATCGCATTGTTAATAATTAAATCATAAATATTGTCTATTGTAACATCCCCATCATAAATAACCGGAATATCTTTGTCATACTTCCTAATTAACAATAGATCATAAAAATCATTTACATAAAGGTAATCAACCAACCCCTTAACTCTTTTAATCAAATACATTCCATGACAAAAAGCATTATTACTAACATTCATAATATAGTAAGTATAATGATTTTGTTTTTTTATATATTGAATATTTTGAATTAAATAATTGGTATTAATTTGAATTGTATTTATCTTATCCATTCTATCCACCCTAATTAAATTGTAACAAAATAGTAAAGTTAAGTCAAAAAATAATGAATAATAATGTAAAAAGATTGATAAGAAACCTGATATTTTGGTATACTTATAAGTAGGTAGGTGAAATCTCATGGCAAAAATTATAAATTTAGTAGGAAGAGAAATATTAGATAGTAGGGGAAATCCTACAGTTGAAGCAAGTATTTTTTTGGATAATGGCGTTATGGCTACAGCATCGGTGCCTAGTGGAGCATCTACAGGATCTAGAGAGGCTTTAGAATTGCGTGATAATGATCCCAAAAGATATCATGGCAAAGGTGTTTTAAAAGCAGTAGAAAATATTAACACAATTATCAAAGATAATTTAGTAGGTAAAGACTTAGAACAAGTAATGATTGATAAATTATTAATTAGCCTAGATGGAACAGAAAATAAAAGCCGTCTAGGTGCGAATGCTACTTTAGCTGTATCTCTAGCTAGTATTAAAGCATCATCACAGTTAGAAGGTAAAGAATTATATGCCTATCTATCTAGTGGAAGAGTGAGTATGCCTCTTCCAATGGTGAATATTATCAATGGAGGAGCTCATGCCGACAACAGCCTAGATATTCAAGAATTCATGATTGTCCCAACTGTTAAAGGAATGGATAACCGTGTAAGGGTAGCAAGTGAAGTATTTCATACTTTAAAAAATATTTTAAAAAGCCAAGGACTAGCGACATCCGTGGGGGATGAAGGAGGATTCGCCCCCAATCTTGAATACAACACTTTAGCTCTAGATTTAATTATGGAAGCAATCGAAAAGAGTGGATACACACCAGGCATTGAAGTATTTATTGCTTTAGATGTAGCAGCTTCCGAACTATATGATAAGAATACCAAAACCTACAAAATAGACAAAAGAAATTTAACCAGTGATGAGCTTATCAAGTATTACATCGCTTTAGTAAATAAATATCCAATTATCAGTATTGAAGATCCTTTTGAAGAAAATGACTTTGAATCTCTAGCGGTTTTATCAAAATTTATTGGCGAAAAAATTATGCTTGTTGGTGATGATTATTTTGTAACGAATGCCAAGTATTTGGAAAAAGGAATTCGTGAGAAAGCTGGTAATGCGATTTTGCTAAAAGCCAATCAAATAGGAACGGTAACCGAAATGATCAAAACGATTCTTTTAGCCAGAAAAAACAACTACAAAATGATTATTTCTCACCGGAGTGGTGAAACAGAAGACACTTTTATCGCGGATTTTGCTGTTGGACTTTCTATTCCGTTTATTAAAACTGGTTCGATGTCAAGAGGTGAGCGCATAGCCAAATACAACCGGTTAATGAAAATCGAAAGAGATTTGTTGCATAAATAATCCATGACATTCATAAACTTCTCTTATAGAAAAGAGTGTTTTTGAAATGAATTTAAATATAGTAAGTAATGTTGTACCAAATGCTTCCGTATCTCTAAAAACAGTAATTGAAGAAAAACGGCTATTAAAAACCAAAGTGAAGTTGCTCCAAATTAAATTGTTAGACCAAGATCTAGAAAGTTTAGAAACAAGGCATCTAAGTTTAGCGCCATTTGATTTAGAGCATCTATTTTTAACTCCAAAGTATCACTTGATATGTGAATCCCTAATTATCGAAGAAACGAGTGACTTAAAATTAAGAAGTTATTTGATTTACTTAAGTTATTTATATAGTTTTGATTTTTTAAGGCTGTATGAAGAGGATGAAAATGAATTATGGCAAGTAATAGAGGGCTTAAATATAAGTCAAAATATCAAAGATAGTCTATATTCTTTATTAATGAATCAAGAATCATCTTATTTTAGTGAATTTGCTGAAGAACTAAACAATCCGGAATTTAGGGAAATGCAAAGATTAGATAAACTGATATTACACCGGAAGTGTCAAAGGGA
>CALVHK010000107.1 GCA_944327405.1 uncultured Bacilli bacterium
CAATTATAACTAGCACTAATATTACTTGTAGTTCTATACACCTTATAATTGATATCTGTTTCAAAAGTATTGGTTCCATTAAAGATGACATTAAAAGAGATTGGTTCATTATCACCAGTACCTACTACTTCAATACTAGATATTGTTTTATGACCGGGATAAATATCTACTTCACTTACATTGATATTACCATTTGCAATAATACCGGATGATTCAATGGTTGCTGTGGTTGCTGTACCCATACTACCACCACCTTCAGCCGATGAGGTAGCAACAAAATAGGCATATGATAAGCCTGTTGAAAGTAGGAGTACTCCTACCAAATAGATTGCTAAATATTTTTTGTTTTTGAAAAAATTTACTATTTTTTTCATAATGGTCTCCTTCATTGTTAAGCACTACTTCATTTATATTTTCATAAGAATAAGTTATCATAAATGATGAGTTTCCTAGCTTATAGTATAATTATAAGCTTCGCTAGACATAAAGTCAAGAAAAATGTCGGCATTTAGTCACTTCTTTCGTACTTCTTCTTTTTTAATGAGAAAATATTCTCGGTGATATATATGATTTATCAAGAACGATTAAAAGCTTTAAGATTAAGAGAAGGAATTACGCAACAACAGCTTGCTGATTTAATACACGTTAGTAAAAGCTTGTATAGTAGATATGAAAAAGAAATACAATTAATTCCGTTAAAACACTTAATAACTATTTGTGATTTTTTTCATGTGTCTTTAGATTATATTTTTAATTTTAGTGATGTTAAAAGATATAAATACAGTTCCTTAAATTTAGATTTTCATCTGGTTGGTGAAAGACTAAAAGCTTTTCGGAAGGAAAATAAAATTACGCAAAGTAAGTTGGCTAGCATTTTAAATACTACACACTCTGTTATCTCTGATTATGAAAGAGGAAGATATTTGATTGCTACCCCGTTTCTTTACACTATTTGTCATAAGTATCATGTTAGCGCTGATTATTTGATAGGTAGAATTGATAAATTCGTACCTGCTCTTTAATTACTTAATCGTATCGCTCTTTTTGACTAGATAGATTTTTCCACCTTTATAAAAAGCATAAAAGACATCTTTTAAATTTAGCTTTTTCTTTTCTAATTCATGTCTTAACCACTCTTTGGTTTTATGAATATATTTAAGAGCTTTATCCTGAATCGTACCATCTACGATTAAAGGCATTGGATAGGCACTTTTTATTTTGAAGAAGTTGTATTTGAATATCGATAATTTTCCATTGGGTTCCAGAAAAGCGTATTCGACATCTTCAATACTTCTGATCTCCTTTTGCCTTAAACTTAAAAGTAAATCATCCATACTGTATCTTTGCTTAACCATTTCATGATAGTTAATCTTGCCATTGACAATAATTAAAGATGGCTTGCCTCCAAAAATGGTTCTAAATGTTCTTGATTTGATGGATAGATAGGCAAGTAAAAGTTCTAGTGCTACTAATAAACAGATCGGTACAATCGTAAGAATAATAGGATCATTTTTATTTTCAATACTAATAGCTACTAATTCAGCGATTAGTATGGATACAATTAGATCAATGATCCCCAGTTGTCCTACTTCTCTTTTTCCCATGATCCGGTATGCAAGAGTGATAAAAAAGTAAAAGAAAAGCGTTCTAAACATAACATTAAATAAATCCATAAATTTCACCTACTACTATTATGGAATTATTCATAATATTTTAATCATTTAATATAATTTAACAGGTGATAATATGATTAAAGTGTTAGAATATTTAAAATATTTAGGAATCTTTTTTATTATTGTAATTGGTATTGCTATTGTTACTTCTCTTATTCATTTAACGGGATTTAATAGTAATTTCTTGAATAAATTATCGATTATATTAACGGCAATATCTTTCTTTATTGTTACATGTATGGCTGCTAGAAAAACAAAAGAAAAAGGATTTGTACTCGGTCTTAAACTGGCTTTATTATTTATTCTTTTTCTCATCATAATTAATTTAATCGCATTTAAAAGTCCTTTTAATATTGATAGAATTATTTATTATCTTATTTTACTGATGAGTGGTATCTTGGGTGGAGCATTTGGAAAAAACCTGAAAAAACAGAAGAAATAATTATTCTATGAAGGTTATTTCTTCTGTTTTTATATCTACATAAGATGAAGTATCATAATACTTTTTCGTGATAGGGTTTGCTAGTTCTTCATTTATGTATCCTTTTTCATATAAATCATTTAGTGTTACTGTACTAGAACATGCATTTTCATAGTAACACTTTTTAGCATAATATAAAAATTCTTTTTCTACTACCTTTATGAGCCTGTTATTATGTTCTATATGTACTTTGTATATGGTTGGAATGATGAGCATGCCAGCAATAATAGCAACCGTCAGAATAACTACTTTTTTATTACTCATGTTTCTCTCCATAATAATACTCAATAAATTCATCTCTAAATTCTAACAAGGTATCATTTCTAATAGATTCTCTAATATCTTCCATCAAATGCGTTAAATAGCGTATATTATGAATAGATAACAGTCTTGCTCCAAAAGTTTCACCCGCCACTATTAAATGTCTGATATAGCTTCTTGTATAATGTTTACAGGCATAGCAATCACAAACATCACTAATTGGGGTAAAGTCTTCTTTGTATTTTGCATTTTTCAAATTAATCTTACCATATTTCGTATAAGCATGACCGTGTCTAGCAAGTCTCGTTGGAGCAACACAATCAAAAATATCAATCCCTCTTATAACATTTTCGATTAAATCAATAGGATCTCCTACTCCCATTAAATAGCGAATTTTATCTTCTGGCAAATATTTAGTTGCATAGCCTACCATTTGATACATGGTTGGTTTATCTTCACCAACACTTGTTCCGCCAATAGAATAGCCATCAAAATCCATTTTGCTTAATTCTTCAGCACACATACGTCTTAAATCTTCATAATTACCACCTTGAACGATGCCAAATAACATTTGATTCGGATTGTTGTGAGCCTCTTTTCCTCTTTTGGCCCATCTAAGAGTTCGCTTTGTACTCTGCTCACAATATTCGTACGTAGCAGGATAGCCGATACATTCATCAAAAGACATTGCTATATCACTATCTAATTTATTCTGAATTTCAATTGATTTTTCTGGAGTAAGCAGTAACTTATCTCCATTTAACTGATTTTTAAAATGTACTCCTTCTTCTGTAATATCTTTGGGGTTCGCTAAAGAAAATACTTGGAATCCCCCACTGTCAGTTAGAATAGGCTGATCCCAATTCATGAACTTGTGAAGTCCTCCGGCATGGGCTATTACATCTTCTCCAGGGCGAAGCCATAAATGATAAGTGTTGGCAAGAATAATTCCTGCATGAACTTCCTTTAATTCCTCTGGAGATAATGTTTTTACTGTAGCTTGTGTTCCCACTGGCATAAACATCGGAGTTTCATATTTTACGCCATTATATATAAAAGAACCTAAACGTGCCTCGGTATGTTTTTCCTTTTTTTCTAATTTATATGTAAATTTCATTTCAACCACCATAATTAATTATAAGGTATTTCCAAAAAAAAGACAATTAAAAATAGAGCATATG
>CALVHK010000108.1 GCA_944327405.1 uncultured Bacilli bacterium
TGATTAAGAGTCAGTTGCTCTACCAGCTGAGCTAAGGAGACATCAATCAAATGCTATTTAATTATATCATAAATTTTATAATATGCAAGAGAATTTTCATCATTTTTTCACTTTTTTATCATGAATTATTAATTTATAATAAATTACTTATCTTTTATCACTTTCATTTTTGGAAATTTTACCTGCATATATTCATCAGGGTACCACTCATCAATCACTTTAAATACTACATTACTATTTTCTTCATTATTTGCTCGATCAGAATAACGGATGGATGCCAAAGCAGTTAATGAAACATTAATAATCATAAACACAGCCACAAATACCGTTGTTACTTTATATAGGTTCTGATTAATTTTACTCAGCGCCTTTTTAAACCACGGATAAAGAAAATCGACGCAGAAAACGGCTATCACACCCCAAGCGATACAGTATGGTAAGTATATTCTTCCACCAATATTGAGATTAAAATGAGAATAATTCCAAGTAGATGTCCCAAATACATATTCTTGGAATAAACTTCCAAAATACTCAAAAGCACTACCTAATAATACCCCAATAATAAATTTTTGCCCAAACTTCTTATCTTTAAAATTATTCATTGTTAAAAGAACAAATATAAGTCCAAAGCCATAAATAGGTTTAAACGGTCCATATAAAAGTCCTTGTTTATTTATCCATTCCCCATTTTTAAAAAAATGCCATAAAGTTTCTAGGACAAAGCCAACTAAACAACCTATTACAAACAACCATACAAGTTCGGATAATTTTATTTTATCTTTTTTCTTTTCCATAACCATCACTCTTCCATTATACCAATTAAATTATTTTCTGTAAATTGTTTTCATTTGTTTAATTATATGCTAAAATGTTATAAAGAGGTGAAGAAAATGCGTAAATATAAAGAATTGAGTAAAGATGAAAAAAAGAAAATTCAAGAAAAATATAAAAAAGAATATGGAAAAAGTGACTTCGAGGCTAGACTTAAAAGGCTTTTAATCTATGCTATTGTAGGATATGTTTTTGCTATAGCTCTAATTATTTATTCTTTTATTCGTCCGGAAGAAACAGTTGGTAATTTACTAATTGCCATTCCCCTATTGATTGCTGCAACCATATTTTTAATCGGTAGATTCTACGCTAAACAAAATGTACTAGAAAAATTAGCAAGCAAAAAGAACTGAAACCAGTTCTTTTTAAATGCCATTTAAAATATTTTCTAAATCATCTTTGTTTCTAAATCCTATTTCTTTACGCTTTAATTCTCCGTTTCTAAAGAAACAAATTGTAGGTATACTCATTACTCCAAAAGAAGCCGCCAATTCTTCATGCGAATCCACATTAACTTTCAAAATATTTGCATCCATACTTTCTAGCACTGGACCAAGCATTTTACATGGGCCACACCAGTCAGCATAAAAATCAACAATCCAAACTCCCTCTTTTATTACATCTTCTAACTTTTCATTCTCTAAATACTTAACCATATTATTCCTCCTCAAAACTATTTAATATTGTTTGCGCTCCCGCAAAATCAAGTTTACCATTATCAATCAACTTCTGAGTTGTATCAGTTGTTATGACATGATACCTTAACATAATACCCAGTATCTCTCCATTATACGCATTCATATCCGGATTGTTTTCATACTTTTCTTGTAGATCACTAATATTTACAATAGCTTGATAAGTTTCATCAACCATAGAACCAATAAGTGGGGTTTTATCCAAAATACTCATGGCAACAGTACTATCTTTAATCCAAGCATGACTGCCATTAAATTGAAGAAGTACAAAAAGCACTATAAAGCTAAATACCAATGCTTCAACAAATCCTAACACTGCTCCAATTATTTTAGAAGGTATTCCTAAAATAATCGTAACAGATAATAGTTTTTCGATTACACCAGTAAGCTTTAAAATTAATGATAATATCGCATATAATACAACAAAAACTAATATGTAGGCAATACTTTCATATAACAATACATTTAAAGTAACCAATCCTTGCCAGTCCCCACTAAAATCAAAAAACGGCACATAATCATATAACAGATTTGCAACGGGATTCTTTAGGTAGTAGGCAATTACAACAACGGCAATGGTACCAACTAATCCAACTAAACTTCTTATCGCTCCTTTCTTAAAGCCTAACACTGCTCCTAACAATAAAAACAATATCACAATTGCATCAACAATCGTCATTTTATCAACTCCTTATATTAATTATATACTAATTTTTTTGAAAAATAAAGTAATATGTGTTATCATATACTTATGAGGTGTAAAAAATGACAATAGTTTTTAAAATAAGTGATAATATTAAACCCCTTATGCTAGAGTTTTATCAAGATCGGATGGAAGAGAAAAAACCTCCTTATTCTGTTTTCCAAGTCAAGGATTATGATTGTGTCATTACATTGTACGAATCAGGAAAAGTAATGTTTCAAGGAATTGGAGCTGACATAGAGGCTAGTTATTGGATCGAAGAAGAGCGTATCAAGAATGGTCGTATTATTGATATAACAACTGGTAAAGATAAGCAAAATAAGCCAGAAGCACGAATTTTATTCAATGAATCCACCATCGGTTCTGATGAAGTAGGAACAGGAGATTTTTTTGGCCCAATCGTTGTTACAGCAACCTACGTATCTAAAGAAGATATTTCTTTCTTAATTGATTTAGGAGTGCGTGACTCTAAAAAAATTACTGATGATAAAATCAAGAAAATAGCTCCTGCGATTATCAAAAAAATTCCTTATACAACTTATATTTTAAATAATGAATCATACAACAAAAATTGGAGTGAAGACCTAAACATGAATAAAATCAAAGCAATTCTTCACAACAAAGTTTTAGTTAGTATGAAAAACAAAAACTATCCATACCAAAAAATAGTTGTCGACCAATTTGTCTACCCCGCTAAATATTATGAGCATATTCGTCTTGCTAAAGAAAAAGTTACGGATATTACTTTCACAACGAAAGCTGAAGATAAATGCTTATCTGTTGCTGCTGCTTCTATCATTTCTCGGTATATTTTCTTGGGTGAAATGGAGAGTCTAAGTAAAAGTCTCGGAATAAATATCCCTAAAGGAGCTGGACCTAACGTTGACGAAATAGGAATCGAAATTGCCAAAAAATATGGATTTGAAAAACTTTATGAAGTCGCAAAAATGAATTTTAAAAACAAAGATAAAATCAAAAGTGGTCTAAAATAGGCCACTTTTCTTATCTTATAGGAAAGTACACGAAAAACGTGTATTTTTAAAATTTAGCCTTGACGAACGTATGTATTTATAGTATAATGCTATTATCAGGGGTGATAATGATTATGAAAATACATAGAGCTTATAAATTTCGCTTGTATCCAACAAAAGAACAAATAGTTTTAATTCGTAAAACTTTTGGATGCACAAGATTTGTTTATAATTATTGTTTAGATTTAAAAAGAAATAATAAATATTTAACAAAATTTGATTTAATAAAAGAACTACCAAAATTAAAAAAAGAATATCCATTTTTAAAAGAAGTGGATAGCATGTCACTTCAAAATGCCATTACTGATTTAATGACGGGTTTTGAAAAGCA
>CALVHK010000109.1 GCA_944327405.1 uncultured Bacilli bacterium
TATTTGTTCTTTTGTTGGATACAAGCGAAATTTATAAGCTCTATGTATTTTCATAATCATTATCACCCCTGATAATAATCATTATACTATAAATACATACGTTCGTCAAGACTAAATTTTAAAAATACACGTTTTTCGTGTACTTTCCTATAAGATAAAAAAAAGAGTAATCTCTCTTACTCTTGGATTGTTTTGTAAATAAATTCTAAAGCATCCCTTAAGGTATCCGCGGTTGCTAAGAAAAGATTGTTGTGACAGAACCGGGCAGTTTTAATGCCACTTACTTGTCTTAAGGCTTCATCACGAAGTCCCGCCCATTCCTTTTTAAATGGTATTTTGGGAGTAAAGCCTTTGTATTTGGTTGGAACTGTATGGGCTGCATAGCCACCACGATTAGATGGATATACGACAAAATTTACATCAAGTCCTAATTTAAAGAGTGCATATTCGTAAGGAATATATTCATCTAATAATAAAATCTTGTCTTTAATCTTGCTTGCTTGATGCTCAATTATCGTGATACATCTTGCTTTTTGATTCGCATCTTGCAAGATTTCTTCAAATATGGTGTCCGCAAATGATACAGCTTTTAAGAAACACTCATTTTCATCGTCTTCTGTTCCTATTTTAGGCCGAAAGAGTTCTATTAAACCAGATAGTTGATAGATATTAAAAGGGGCATCTAGATTGTACTCCCCATTATCGAAAGCATCGATTTGGGTTACTAATAATTCATCTAATATGGCAAATACTCTTTCTTTGTTATCTACATTGATTTTCTCTAAATATTCTAAACCAAATTTTTGCCATAAAAGACCAAAACTACAATAATGAATTCCATTTGCTCTTTTCTTATCAAAGTCTCTTCCATGATGATCGAACTTGCCTAAACCAATGTCGTATGCTAATTTTTTTCCATCATCCGTATATTCTTTTAGACGGATTAATGTGATATCGCCATATAATCTTTCTAGAAAAACGGTTGAAAAAACATCATCCGCATGAAAGTTTCCAGCATGGGTAACAAATGTGGCTTCTTCTAAATTGGTAGTTATTCTAATCATCTTGAATATCCTTCTTCTCTTTTTTCTTTTAAATCGATTGCTTTATTTAAAACTAAATCGAAAGTTGCTTCATAATCGATTTCTTTTTTCGTATTTAAAGCATCAATTTTGTCTGGATAGTACTTATTATAGGTAAACTCAGGTTTGTCTACGTCGCTTATTTGCCAAATTGCTTCAAAACTTTGCATGATGGAAATATAATTTAAAAGATAGTGAATGATACTCTCGGCATCTTTTTTATCTTGAGTCATCTGGGCATACTTATTAAATAATACAAATATATCATCAAGACTTTCTTCTTTCACTTTTTCTTTTAAATACTCATTTATCTTGCTTATTAGTTCTTCTATAGGTACTTCTTCAATGCTAAAATATCCAGCGCTTACAAAAGAATAGTTCATATATCCAAAAAAATTCATAATTCTCACCAAGCTTATTATACAAATAAATACCTTTTTTGGCAAGAAAAAAGTCTCTTATTTGAGACTACCCTCTTTTATAAACGAGTATTTGTTCTGGTAAAAGATAAATTGTACGATTGTAATTTAACATGGCCTCAGGACTTGTTTTAAAAGCACTTGCAACACCTGATAATGTATCACCCTCGGCAGTAATGTAGTAGCTATAACCACTTTTCGGGATCATTAGTTCTTGATTGGGATAAATATATTCATTGTCTTTGATTCCATTGATGGCCGCTAGTAACTTGGGATTTACATTATATTTCTTTGCAATTTCATATAAGTTATCCCCCGCTTCAATTGTGTAATAAGTAAAATAACTATTGTTATTGTTCAAAATATCACTCCTCATCTATTTATAGGATATGACAAAGAGACAATTTGGTTAATTTACATAGATCATATTTTCAAAATTGAAATTCCATTCAAAATTATTTAATAATCTGGTTGAGCCTTTTATTGGATCAAAAACATAAAGAGTATCTGTTTTTAAATAAAATACTAAGTTATCTTTTATTCTTACGACATAAGTTACTTCATCATCAATCTTGGTGGTAATATCTTTATCCGTATATTTTAATGTTAATACTCCTTCATTTAACTCATATTCATAATTACTTTTATAAGTAAACTTTTTAGAGGAGTTTATTAGGGTTTTAATTCCTACACTATTCCATTCATCAGAATAAAGCATCTTTGCATTAATACGCTCTAACTTGCCATTTTTCACATTCAATTCATACATTGTTTCCTCTTTATTATCCACGATATATAATTTATTCTTTTCATATCCGGGAAAATAAGAGTCGAAATAAATGTTGCGATCAAGATTAAATTCTTTTACATTTCCATTTTTTAAATCAATACGATAAAATTTATTAAATGTGTACTCAGCATCATAATCAGCGACTACCAAATAATCTTTGGTGTAGGTTATTAGATTAGCATTGTAGGTTTCTGTGTCGAATAAGTCAATCTTTTTTTGGTTATCACCACTTATATAATAGAATCCATTATAATCCCATAATAAATAGGTATAGGAATCATTGTATATGGTTATATCATCAACACTTTCATTTCGCTCCTTTTCTTCTTGTAAATACTCTTCAGGTATATTTTCTAATAAACGTTCCGTCACTTTTTTGTAATAGGTAATACTATCATTATCTACACATAAGGGAATGAATTCTATCGTGTTACCACTAGGAATTAAGCAAAAATTATCATCATCTTCAATAATTTCTATACTTTCAATAAATGTTCGATTATGTTTGTAATTCGATTCATATAAATAATCTAAAGTATAATCGTTATAGGTTAAAGTAAAATAATAGTAATCATTGTCTTTATCATAAGACTCATTTATCTTAATCTCGTCAACAACATATTCTTTGGTATAATCTACCGGCTTAAAAAAGAAAAAGATAAAAATGGCAAATAAAACAATTATGGTTAGTTGAAATATTTTTAACTTCTTCATATTTCCTTTAACTCTCTTGGCTTTGACCATATTTTTTCTTTTCTTCCATCATGAATTCTGATATTTCCGTTTCAATCTCCCTTAATGAGTCTTTAGCAAGATTGGTAAATACGACAACTTCTTTGGCCGTATCAATTGTTACCTTACCCCAGATTAGCCCAGAATAAACTTGCATATCATTATATAAGTCTGGAGTTATGCTATTTAGAAAATAGCCCCATAATACTCTTTTTTGACCGATTAAAATTCTTTTATTTGTTATTGCTATAACGGCAGTCGATGTTACATCATACCATTTATCATTTTTTTGACCGGCAAAAGCATAACGTACAAATTCTCCAGGATTAAGATGAGCCTCGATGACAGCGCTATGTTTTTTTAGTCTCCACCATGTTACTCCTCCGGGAAATTTCTTTTTATATAATTTTACATGTTCATAAACTTCGCCCATATTATCACCACACTTTTATTTTATAATAAAAATGATTAAATGACAAGTTTTTTTAGGCAAAAGA
>CALVHK010000110.1 GCA_944327405.1 uncultured Bacilli bacterium
AACCAAAAAATACTACAACGAAAGTGATATAATCAAAAGAAAATGTAATATCCAAAAGGGTAGTGGCAAGTAACAGCCCTTTTATTAACCAAATTGTCGACGCACTGCGTCGACAATCTTAAAATATGTTTTTACTCGAATTTTCCACGCAGTGCGTGGAAAATCTCAATAAGACTAAAACCTCTCTCTACTCGATCTGAAACATTACTTTAAACATTTTCTACGCACTGCGTAGAAAATTGAAGTAAATCTAAATTCACTGATTTTGTGTCGGAATTTGTCGAACGCTTTTTGTTGCAATATTCTATATAATATGTCATACTTTTGTTATAGGAGTCATGGGTTAATAACTAGAAAGCAGGAAAATGAAAACAGATTTAACAGAACCCAAATATGAAATAACCCCTGATATTTTAAAAGATGTTTGTAGTATTATTGATGGCGCTAAAGCTTATGCTTATCAAACAATAAATGTTACTTTAGTAAAACGAAACTGGTTGATTGGTAAAAGAATAGCCGAAGAAGAATTAAACGGAAAAGATCGTGCTGATTATGGTGATGAGTTAATTAGAGAACTGGCAAAAAAATTAACAGAAATATATGGAAAAGGCTTTACAATGCCTAATTTATATCACTTTTTAAACTTTTACAAATGCTTTCCTCAGATTTTCGACGCAGTGCGTCGAAAATCTAATCACATACTCAGTTGGACCCACTATCGAATACTTTTACAAGTTCGGGATAAAGAAGCAAGAGATTGGTATGAGAAAGAAGCGATGGAGCAAACATGGAGTTATAGAACACTACAACGTAATATTAATACCCAATACTATTACCGACTGCTTAAATCTCAACGTAAAGATTTAGTAATAAAAGAAATGGAAGAAAAAACAGAAGAAAACCAAGTCTTAGACAAACTAGAGTTTATTAAAAATCCGATCATCGCTGAATTTTTAGGATACAATTTAGATAATACTTACACCGAAACAGAGTTAGAAACAAAAATCATTGATAACTTGCAAAAGTTCATGATTGAACTAGGCAAAGGTTATGCTTTTGTAGGTAGACAAGTTCTAGTTAGAACAGAAAAAGAAGATTACTACATCGATTTAGTGTTTTATAATTATATTTTAAAGTGTTTCGTTCTAATTGACTTAAAAACAAATAAAATAACCCATCAAGATGTGGGTCAAATGGATATGTATGTAAGAATGTACGATGAATTAAAAAGAAGGGAAGATGATAATCCCACCATTGGCATTCTTTTATGTAGTGAAACAGATGAAGATATAGCAAGATATTCTGTTCTAAAAGGTAACGAGCAGTTATTTGCTACCAAATATAAATTATATTTGCCTAAAGAAGAAGAATTAAGAGCAGAAATAGAGATGCAAAAAACGATTTATGAACTACAAAATAAAAAGTAAAAATTTTTCACGCACTGCGTAAAAAATTCAAAAATTATTCTTTATCATTTAATATACTTCTTGGATAAGGTTTTCTTTCATCAGTTAAACATAACAGATAATCAATACTAGTGTTGTAATAATCCGCTAGTTTTTTTAATATTTCAGTAGGAATATCGTTAGTTTCTGTTTCATATTGTGAATATCCTGTTTGCGACATGTTTAAAACTTTAGCAACATCTTTTTGTAACAAATCTTTATCCTCTCTTAAATCTCTTAATCGATTCATAACTATCACTCCCATAGCTTACACTTTACCATAACTTAAAATACGTTATTGACTTATAACTTAAAATAAGTTACAATGTATATAGATAACCTAAAATAAGTTATAAAAAATATGTGAATTTGTAAATGAAGTGATACTTCATAGAAGGAGTAGAGTTATGGAATTCGAGGTATTAAAGAGAAACAATTTAAAAAGGAATATAATCTTAGGAGTAGTTTTGGTAGCAATTATTAGTGCAGTAGTACTTAATTTTACAAGAGCAAAATATAGAACAGCACAGAGTATGCCACTTATTAATGGCACAGTAAACTATGACTTAGCAGACTTGAATGCAGTAGCAGTTTACATACAAGATGAATCAAGTACCGATGGATATACTAGAGCGGATACTATTCCAACTAAAGGATATACTTTTAATGAAGAAGCAAGCTATTGCACTGTAAACGGGGAAGAGGATACAAGCATCACTTTAAGTTATGAAATGGATACGCAAATGCTAATTGTAACTCCGATGACTACTAAAGGGACGAAGTGCTATCTCTACTTTGACGAATACAACATACCAGCATCAAATATAATTGAAAATTCTTATGAAGAAAATTCGGATATAATGGCTTATGATGAAGCCGGAAATTTAAGGTATATAGGAGCAGATCCTAATAATTATGTTTATTTTAATTGCGACGACTATTCCAATTCAAGTAATAATACTTGTGAATTATGGAGAATTATTGGAATATTCAGCGATGATACTCATGATATAAATGGAAAATTAATTAAATTAGTTAGAAATGCATCAATAGGGTCAATTGCATGGGATAGTAATAGTGGCTATTCTTGGGAAGAAGCATCATTACAAGTCACATTAAATGGAGATTATTTAAATAGAGTTGGTAGTTATACAAACAAAGGAATAAAAAATAATACAACTAGAGATATGATAGAGACGGTGAATTGGAAACTAGGATATAACTCTTCTAATTTAACAGCTTTAGACCATTATACACGTGAAAGAAATACAGCCAGCGCAATTTTACCTAGCTTAAATAGAAAGATAGGATTGATTTATATTAGCGATTACATCTATTCGACAAGTGGCGGAAATAGTACTGATAGAAACACTTGCCTAGAAACAGGGTCTAATAACTGGGCAAGATTCTCTGACTGTGGAGATAATTCTTGGATTAATGAGACGACGAGTGAATGGACACTGTCGGTAGCGAGTAACGGAGTCCTAATGCGTGCAACTGGCTTTGCTGATTACAATGGTGGAACATTTTATAACCATCACGTTCGTCCATCCGTCTATTTAAAATCAAATATCAGTATTACAGGAGGTACCGGTACTAATTCAGATCCATACACCTTATCACTGTAAACTAATGTAAAGTGGGTTTATTTACCCACTTTTTTATGTTATTATATATTATGGTGGTAACAATGGATAACGTACTAAAAAGAATAGAAGATTATGCTTTAGAAGAAATCATGGGAGAACGTTTTGCTTCTTATGCCAAAGAAATTATACAAGATAGAGCCATACCGGATGTTCGTGATGGCCTAAAACCAGTACAAAGAAGAATTCTTTTTGCAATGCATAAAGCAGGCAATACCTATGATAAGAAATATATTAAGAGTGCAGCAACAGTCGGTGATGTATTAGGTAAATACCACCCACATGGAGATTCGAGTGTCTATGATGCCATGGTAAGAATGTCTCAGTGGTGGAAACAAAATACTCCTTTAATTGACATGAAAGGAAATAA
>CALVHK010000111.1 GCA_944327405.1 uncultured Bacilli bacterium
AGATTATTATCGATTCACTTATAAGCATAAAGAAAAAATTATGTCTTCCAGTGAAGAAGTTTGTGAGCAGGTTCCCGATAATTTTGATTTTTTAAATGATATGCTTAAGAAAGAAAATATTCGTTTTGTTTGGAATTATCTTAATAAGAAAAAGGGCGTTATTGGTAAAGTTTTTTTCTTTTACTATTATGAAAATTATTCTTTAAAAGAAATAGCACAAACGTTAGATATTAGTGAAGCAAATGTAAAACATTATTTATACCGTACTTTAAAAGAGATTAAAGAACAGTTAAAGGAGGAGAATAATGAATAAGAATAGTTTCTATCAAATGTTTGATGATAAATTTAATAAAGATAAGATTTATCAAGAAGTGTTAGAAAAACAAGAGAAAAAGAAAAGAAATGTTTTAAAATATTGTTTTGTTCCAGCAGTGTTTCTTTTGGGTTTTGTGATATTCTTTGTAACAAAAGATCTATTTTATAAAGAGGATGAAAACATTGTGGAAGATAAAGAGGATCAGATTTATGTGAATGAAATTGTTAGTGAAGATGATTCTACTGATGATATATCCAATTTAGATGTCGTTGTGTTAAATACAAATAGTTCTACTTTTTCTGTTACTCCTAAAGAGGTGCAAGTTCCATCAGATTTAAAATTAGATAATATTTATCTTGTTTATGTTAAAGATCAAGAAGGAGAATACACCATTATTCATGATACCATAGAGACGTATCGAGGAGAAGATAGAGCTTTAAATATAGCTTATTCCTCATTAGGTGAAGTACTTCGGGATGTGGATATTCCTGAAGGGAAAATGTCCGTTATTCAAGATACTAACGTTATGATTAGCAGTATAGATGAGTCTTTTATTATAAAGTTTCAGTATGATGGGGTAAATTATGATATTGAATCATATCATTTAACACTTGATGAAGTGTTGATGGTTGTTCGAAGTATTATTAAATAGGAGGATTTATGCAAAAGTTTTTAAAATATGGTTTGGTTCCATGTGTGATAGTTTTAGGTATTTTAATAGGGGTTATTATTATTTATAATCGGGAAGACGATAAAGTGTTTAAAGAAGAAAATGATATTACTATTAATCAGGTTACCAACTATGAAGAGATGGCTAGTGATTTAGATATAAAAATCATTTCTTCTATTTGTGATTGTATTTATGAGGATCATGCTGGATATGAGTTGCCGGATGATTTAGTGCTTACCCAAGATTATGGAGTGTTTGTTAAAGATGCATCTTTAGAATATAACATTGCACATGACTATGTATTTGAATTTACTGGTAATAATGACAGGTGGGTGCGTATTATTTATTCTTTGATTGAAGAACCTTTAAGAGATTATTTTATTACCAATGATAGTATTGTTAGTACGATAGACGGGGTAGAAGTTATTTTATATCAATATGAAGAACTATATATCGTAGATTTTAAATATCATGATATGTATTATGAAATAGAGGCTAATCATGTTACTTTAGAAGAATTACTTACTTTAATTAGAGGAATATTTCAGGATCATGATGAGTTAAATGTTAATGAGATTCATGAAGTTTATTCTATGGAGCCAGATCGTGATGTTCGTGTTACGAATGTCGTAGATTCTACGGTTGATGTTAATATTCCTTGGGAGTTTGAAGATTTTGGCATACCAGAAGTTTATTTTACTTCTACAAGTGATGTATTCGTTCATGATCTTAGGTATGAATATAAAAATGGGGAACAAGAATTTACTGTGGCATTTTCTAGTATAGAAGAGCCAATACAAGATTATTATTTCATAAGTGATGGAGAAAAATCATTTATCCATGGCATATGTATGAGTATTTATCAGTATGAAAATATGTATTATGTAGAGTTTAAAATAAACAATCATTATTATGATGTAGAAACAACCAATATGAATGAAGAAGAATTACTTGAAATATTAGAAGTAATTATAAATAGTGAAACCAAAAATACTTAAGTTATTTTAAGTATTTGGGTTTATCTATTTTACCTAGAAGGTAATCGGCAGAAATGTGGTATTTATAACAGATAGTGTAGAGAAAAGGAGTGGCGATGATATATCGTCTTTTTTCATACCCGCATATTACACTTTTATTGGTGTTTAGAATACTAGCTAATTTTTCTTGAGTAAGTTTCTGTTCTTTTCTAAATTCTTTTAACTTAGACATTGATTTAGCTTGGTCGTATTTGTTTCGTTGATAATTATTTAAATTATTTAACTTAAAAATATAATCGATAGAAGTGTTAAATATTTCACAAAAGTCAATTAGTCTTTTTATAGGAATAATTTCATTTCCACTTTCCCACATAGCAAAGCTACTTCTACTTACATTCAAAAAGCTTTGCTACTTCTTCTTGGCTTTTATTTTCTTTTATTCTTATATTTTTAATATTATCTGCGTTAAACATACTTATTCACATAGTAATTTTGTCATTAATGTTATCAGTCAAAATAATAAAGTTTTGCTTAATCGCGGCTGATAATACATTCCCATTTGATTTGTAATTTATCTTTCATCAAAAATATGTTATACTTATTTCGTAAATATTGTTTGAGGAAGATGTTTATGAATCAAAATAAAGTTGGAGAATTTATTAAGAAGCTGAGATGCGACAATCACTTAACGCAAAAGGAGTTTGCAGAACTTTTTGGCGTTACTTATCAAGCTGTATCTAAGTGGGAGAATGGTCTTAATATTCCGGATATTGCCATTTTAAAAGAGATTAGTGATAAGTTTCATGTGGATATTAATGAACTATTGAATGGTAAAGCAAAAAAGAAAAACTATATGAAAAGATATATTCTTATTAGTGCATGTATTTTATTAGTCGTTGGCTTATTTCTAGCTTATCAATTTACGCATAATCATGATTTTATTTTTAAAACGGTTAGTAGTTCTTGTGATGATTTCCGCGTTTTAGGAAGTATGGCTTATAATGATAATAAAACATCAATTTATATTTCAAGTATTGATTGCTTAAGTGATATTGAAGAAGAATATACCAATATCAGCTGCGTTTTATACGAGCAGGTAGATAATACTAAAACAGAAATTAGTAGAACTACTTATGAAGGGGAAGAAATCACATTAAATGATTATTTAAATACGATCGAATTTAATATTGATGATTATGAGAGTGCTTGTGAGAATTATACGGAAGATAGTTTGTCTATTGAACTTCGGGCAGAAAATACGGACGGGCAAACGATTACTTATGAAATACCATTATTATTGAATGATAATTGCTCGGTGGAACAATCGGAAAGTTAAAAGTTTTTGATTGTTCTTTTTTTCTTTAAAAAAACTCTTGACTTAGAGTATACTTTAAGTAGTATCATTAGATTAAATTGAGGTGGTTAAAATAACAATTCAAGAAGTAGCAGAAAAATATGAGCTTAGTAAAGATAC
>CALVHK010000112.1 GCA_944327405.1 uncultured Bacilli bacterium
GAGGTATAAACAGCATCACCCACATTAATTTCTTGATTTAGTTTAATATTTTTGACAATAATAGTTTCATCAACACTGGTTAAAATACCATAAGAATCATTGATTTTAACAGACAAACTGGTATCCGGATTAGTAAGTAAAGAAACAACACTACTATTTTCTCCAGCGGATTTTACAACGCCAACTACCCCTCGTTCATTAACAACTAAGTCTTGAATTTTTATGCCATCACTACTTCCTTTACCAATAGTAACTTCATCATAAAATGCATAGATTTCTCTTAAAAGAACTTTGCTATAAATAATATCATAATCATAGCTAATACCAAGTATTTCTTGCATGCTTTCATATTCCCATTTATAATACTCTAACTTTTCATCATAAATCATTTGGGTTAAATCACCGGTATTATCAAAGAATCCCAAGATATGATCTTTACATAAGAATAATAAATAAAGAACAAGAATTGCAATCAAAAACCAATTTTTCTTTAGCATAAACTCCACCATTATTAGTATTTAATAATTTATGCTAATATATTCATCAAATAAATTTAAAATCGTAGTATTAATGCTTTCATAATAGGTTGCCTCACTAGATTTAATCAAGTATTCATAGTTTTCGATTTCCCTTAGAAAAGAACTATCTACTTTCATTTCATCTGTATAAAAATCGATACCCAAATCCGAAAAATAACTACTCATTAAAGCAATAACGCCACGATCTTGATAAACACCAATAACAATCTTGTAAATACCATTATCTTCATAAATCAAACTATGAGCATATTCTTCTTGCTTTTGCTGCGCTTTCTCAGAATCATTATAAGATGCCACATAAAAGTACGTTACTTGAGGATTAATAGCTAGTACTACATCGTCTTGAAATTTAAAACTAAGAAAAAAAGCCACAGCCATACCTAATACTAAGGCAATCAAAAACACTTTCACATTCTCTTTCATAATCATCACAAACGTATTTTACCACAACAAGTTTAAAAAGAATGTCGAACTAACCAAAGAAGATGAAAGTTATGATGAAAGCTGCTAGTATACCCATTAAATCAGCAAATAAACCAACCGGTAAAGCGTATTTTGTCTTGGTAACTTTAATACTACCAAAGTATAAGGCTAGAACATAAATCGTTGTATCCGTACATCCTTGTAAAGTAGATGCAAGCCTTCCAATATAACTATCAGGTCCAAAATGAATAAAAATATCATTCATAATTGCTAATGATGCTGTACCAGATATTGGCCTTAATAAGGCCATAGGGAGAATATCAATCGGAATATTAACAAAATCAAAGATTGGTTTTAAAAAACCAAGCATTCCATCAATAAAGTTACTATCTAAAAATATATTCACAGCAAAAACCATAGCAATGACTGTCGGTGTAATATGGAACACCAGCAGGAGTCCTTCTTTAGCTCCCTCTAAAAAAGAATCATAAACGTTTACTCTCTTTTTCACTCCATAAAATATAATAAATAAGACAAAAAGAGGAATAACAATTTTACTGATTAAATTCATTTACGCTTCCTCCTTCTAATAAAATAATCTAACACTAACCCCGAAATACTAGATACTGCTGTAGCTAAAATACTTGTAATAATAATCTCTGTAGGATTAGCACTTCCATGCATGATACGTAGGGCAATAACTGTAGTGGGAATTAAAGTTACTCCACCCGTATTTAAAACCAAGAAAGTAATCATGGCCTCAGTTGCCTCACTCTTTTTCGGATTATCTTTTTGAAGTTCATCCATTGCTTTTAAGCCAAATGGTGTTGCAGCACTACCTAATCCTAGCATATTGGCACCAATATTAGAAGCAATATACCCCAGTGCCTTGTGATTTCTCGGTAAACTCGGAAAAAGTCTCCGAAGAATGGGATTAAGTGCTTTTGCAAAAACTTGAAGCAATCCTGATTTCTCTGCTATTTTCATAATCCCTGTCCATAAAACAATTAAAGGCATCATCTCAAGGATTAAATTTACCCCACTAGTGGCATGCGTCAAAATCCCATTATTAATGGTATCAACCTGTCCGGTTAGCAAAGAATAAATAATGGCAATGAGTATTAGCCCAACCCAAATAACATTTACCATGAAGAAAACCACCTCAAAATTTTCGCAAGAATGCCTTCTTTTTCGTGTGTCTCATCTGTCTCTTGCTCTTGAGTTTCTATCTTTTTAGCATAAATACTTTCTGTGTGTAAAAGAGTATCACCAAGCATCACCTTTGCTTCCCCTATTTTTATGCCATCATAGATATCATCATACTTAAAAAGAGTAACATTAATCTTTAAATCTTTCTTTTCCTCCTCCGTTACCAAAGCATAATAATCATTTTTAACATAGAATTCTACATCTTGATAATAATCTTCTTCAATCACAAAGTTTTCTTTATTGATGGCTATGACACTATCATACATGTCAAAATAAGTTTCGTATAAACTCTTATGATCATTAAAATCATCTCCATCATTTAAAGTAACGACAACTAGATTTTTATTATCTTTGGAAGCCGTAGTAACTAAAGTTCTTCTCGCTGCATCCGTATACCCGGTCTTTCCTCCAGTTGTATATTCATACATAGAAAATAATTTATTCTTTCCTTCCCAATTATAAGTTTTTAAATTACTTTCAGCGGTATAACTTTGCATTCCAAAGATTTCTCGAAATGTTTCATTTTGCATCGCTACTTTTGTTAAAAGGGCCATATCATAAGCAGTTGAAGTATTACCTACTCCATTACTATCTAGCCCATGAGGATTAACAAAATTAGTGTTCGTCATACCAATTGTTGACGCATACTCATTCATTAAATATACGAATGCATCAAGAGAACCAGCTACCGCATTTGCAACCGCAATCGCTGCATCATTTCCACTTCGAAGCATAAGTCCATATAACAAATCAAGAAGCTTAATTTCTTCTCCTACTTCCAAGTAAACACTAGAACCATAAGCACTTAATATATCTTCATCAACTACCACAATCTTATCTAAATCACTGTAATTAATTGCCACTAAACAAGTCATTATTTTCGTGATACTAGCAATTAATTGAGGTTCATCTTTATTTAAATCGTATAAAACTCTTCCACTATTTAAATCCATCACAACAGCTTTATCAGCACTGATAGCAAGTATATTCATTGGCAATATGACAAAAAGTAAAAGGAAGAAAGCAATTTTTTTCATGGTCCTCACCTATTTAAATGTATGAAAATCTAGCATTTTTTAGCACAACGAAAAAGGAGCCTAAGCTCCAATATTTCATAGTTCTTAAAACATATTAATGAATTGCTACTAATATTAATTCACTGATAAAGTGTAAGGAGCACTACTACTTCCTGCTCCCTCAGATATCGCGATATTAGATGTTAGATATACCGAAGGACGGACCCCG
>CALVHK010000113.1 GCA_944327405.1 uncultured Bacilli bacterium
ATTTTACCATAACCTTTATTTTGATAATCAGGGCTTACAATAATATCTGTAAGCAAACCTTTGAAAACTTTATCTCCAACCATTCTTCCCATAGCAACTAAAGAATCATTTTCATAGATACCTACTACATACATAGAATTTTCTAGTGCAACAGATAACTGAGATGCTCCAACATCTTTCCAATTAACAGACTTACGTAAAGTGTAAAACTCTTCAGCATTAATTTTATAACTTATTTTCATAATGTACTCCTATAGGTATTATAACATACAAAAAGATGAATTAAAATTAATCCATCTTTAGTAATTCTTTATCTACTACATTTTTGATATTTATCATATGCTATGATACCTATGCTTATCACTATTGCAAATACTGACAATGAAATTACTTGAATTATTGGAATGCTTAACTCAATAACTGAAATATCATTAGTTAAAATAATAATAATAGTATCAGCAAGACAAATGATAGCATTTACTATTATAACTGCATTTCTATAATGATTAAAATTCTTATCATCATTTTTTATTTCATAGATATAACTTATAATTGCTATTGTACTTTGAAAAATAAATAATAAGTACAATAATTTATCTAGTCCGCTGAGAAGTAATAAAATTAACATAGATAAAAATTCATTAATAAAAACAAACAAAATAATTGAAGCAAATATATGAAAAAAAATAATTAACCATTTAATCCATGAATTACATCTTAACTTATTTAACCATATTAGTTCTATCCATGCTAAAATCAAATAAACAAAACTAAAATCTATAGTATTTAATTTACCTTCAAAAATAATAGTTTCTAATATTATGCCTAGAATAGATGAAATACTAAATAAAACAATTAATATTAGAAGAATTTTATAAAGTTTCTTTTCAGATATCATTTTTACCACCTTTATTATATTTTAACATATTATAAAATTTTAAAAAAGTGGTCTTTTGCTTTTTTCAAGCATAATGTTCTAATAAGGTTATAGTTTAAATTTTTTTTATAATTTAGGAGTTTCATCTTCATGATTAAACATTTTGCCAAATAACATTTCATAACATTGGCTAATGATTGGCTCGTAATTTTCTAATTCAGAAACTGTTATTGTAACATTGTTATCTATTAGTTCTAATAAACCTTTAACACCTAATAAAGTTTCTTCATCTTCTATAGGATCTAATTTTTTCAAACTTTCTTCTAAGATATGTTTAACTGATGCAATGTCAACAAACTTAATAGGGCTTGTTGGCAAAATACTTATGCTATTATTTTCAATCGGTTTATCAGGTATATAAATTTTCCCTTCTTCATTTATCATACAATAATCTCCACTTGGTACACTACGAAAAACAAAATAATTACCAATACGCATATTCATATTTTCAAACCAAGAGACTAGATTGAAATTTAAATTTATTATTCCACCACCAAGGTTAGATGTATATTTACCAAAAAACAAATTATTAACATCTATGGCATAATCATTAGGCACTTTTTTAGTATTTATTTCATCATCCAATTCTTTTTGCTCTTGTTCATAAGTTTTTATTTCTGGTAATAAATCTAACTTACTATCACTTTCTTTAATTTTTGCATTAATTCTTTTGATTAATGAATATCTTAGATTTTGAGAATAGGCTTTTACCATTTCATAATCTTTATCATATATTGATATTCTCCCGGGCTCTATTACTGTTTTGAGGTCTGTACCATCGGAAAATAAAATAGATTCATCAATAAAAGCAACGGCTGTTCAAAAGCCATATTAGTTAATACTTCGTCTTTAGAAAACTTATTTATATTAGGAGAAGCAAACCTTCCTATATGAAACAAAGTTTGAATAAATTTTATTTTATCTTTACCACACATTTCATATATTTGATATAATTTTTTACCACGTATATCATATTCATCTAATAACGCTAAGTTTAAAAGCCCTTCAAAATCAGCATATTTTTCTTTTAATTCTTCGTCAATATCTCCCTCTAACATATTGCCCAAAGAATAGTAAATAAGGAAATTCAAAAAGTCTTCATCATTTTTAAAGTTGGCAATATCTCCATCGGTTAGTCCATCAATTATTTCTTCTAAAGAGTAATTTTGATTAAGAAAATCAAATTTTGCCATATATTTAATCAAGTCCCTATATTCTGATTATAACATCTATTTTTTAAGGACAATATCATCAGTCGATTGCACAAGTTCCACCATTTTCAGAAAAGTAATTTTCAATGTTCTCAACACTATGATCAATATTTGCCCAATCAGTAATATCCCGCAAATAAATTTTCATTTTATCACTACACTCAGGGCAATTAAAATATGCGTCTTCACCAATAGTTATAGCATAATTTTCATCTTCAATAGAACAATTTAATGTTGCATTGATTGCTTCATTTTTTATTTGGGTATTAGATTCTTTACGAATAATAGTAAAAGCAATAACTCCAATAAACATTAAAACAATATAAAGGATTATAAGAATACCAAAGACTTTAAGTATTTTGATTATAATTCCTGCTAGTTTTTCAGTATTGGATACTTTTTCAACAATAACTCCCTTAATATCATTATCTAGCAGTTCATCGATACTTACATTGAGTATTTTAGATAATCCCTTTAGTTGTTCAGGATTAGGTTGTGTACTACCTAATTCCCAATTAGATATGGTTTGTCTTGTTACATTTAACTTTTCCGCTAAATCTTCTTGGGAATATCCTTTTTCCTTTCTTAATTTTAAAATTTTGTTTCCTAAATCCATTTTCTTCACCTCGGCATTCATTATATATTATACCTATTTTTATATCTACCAAATTGTTTTGGAAATTACGCAAAGTTTTTTAACATATATCAAGTTTTCTTATATTTTTTGATAAATAACAAATAAATTAGAATTAATATAAATACTATATCATAAATGTGAGGACCTCCGAAAATAATTATATCTGTTATAAGGTACACTAGTATTATACCTATCTTTATTATTAAAGATACTATCCATTTTTCTTTAGTAAGTGTTACTAAGTAAGCAAGCAGCGGAGAAAAACATGCAAATACACTCCACCCTTTAATAAATGTCCAACCATAAATAGAGTTGGTTACCTCAGCAATAATGTAATAAGTTATGAGCATACCAATAGAAAACAAAAATATATTTAGCATAGCATACTTTTTATTCTTACTAAATAAAGAAATAATTACACCGATTAAAATCCAGATACCAAGTTCAGAAAAAATATCACTTAGAGAAAGTCCAAAGTGTTGAACTCGGAAATGAATATCGATAAGTTTAATTATTATACCTGTTACTAAACCGATAATAAACATACTTATCGGGTGTAAAATATAATTTTTTATTTTCATGAATTTTTTTCT
>CALVHK010000114.1 GCA_944327405.1 uncultured Bacilli bacterium
ATTGGTGACTCGTACGGGATTTGAACCCGTGAATGTTGCCTTGAGAGGGCAATGTGTTAACCATTTCACCAACGAGCCATGTTCTAATTATAACTTGTTTTATCACAATATACAAGTCTAATTTTACGATAATTTAGTATAAATGATGTAAAGTGAAGTGAATAAAGCTAGTTTTCTGTCTATTTTTAAGTTAAACTATAGATAGTGGTAAAGTATGAAGACAAAAATTATAAATTATGATAACATTAAAGAAACCGAGATAAATGATAAAATAACAAGAGTAAAAGCGATGATAATTAATAGTAAAAAAGAAATATTACTAGCCGAAGCTTTTACAACGATTCAATTTCCTGGAGGACACTTAGAAGAAGGGGAATCTCTAACGGACGGTTTAAAAAGAGAAGTTTTGGAAGAAACAGGCATTGTTTTAAATGATGTGCCAGAACCATTCTTTGTTTTAAAACACTTTCTAAAAGACTATCCAGTAAAGGGGATTAATCGTAGTATTGAAATTTATTATTACTACATTCCAACCGACGAGCCTTATAATTTAGACAACGTTTATTTAGACGATCAAGAACGAAATGGAAATTTTACTCTTACCTATATTAAGTTTAAAGATCTGAAAAAGTATTTGCGGGCTCATCCGGGCGCTTTAGCAATTAATAAAGTAGTAGCAAGTGAAATGTTATTAGCTCAAAAGTACTTAAAGAAAAGTGGTGTATATAAATGAAATTAATATCCTTTGTCATTCCCTGTTACAACTCGGCAAGTTACATGGACCGAGCTATTGACTCGCTTCTAAAAGAGAAAAATGACATTGAAATCATTATTGTAAACGATGGCTCAACCGACGATACTTTAAAAATAGCCAAGTCTTACGAAAAGAAATATGGGGAGTTGATTAAAGTAATTGATAAAGAAAACGGCGGTCACGGTTCTGGTGTCAATGCAGGACTGAAAATTGCTACTGGCAAATATTTCAAGGTAGTCGATAGTGATGATTGGGTAGATGCTGCCTCACTAAAAGAAGTAATCAAGACTTTAAAAAAAATAGATGTCGATATGATGATTGTCAACTATGTATATGAAAAATTTGGCGAACAAAAAGAGATCAATTATAAAAATACGCTTCCAGAAAACGAAATATTTACATGGGATCGTGTTGGGAAATTTAAAATAAGTGAATACTTACTCATGCATTCCGTAATATATAAAACGAGCATTTTAAAGAGAATAAAACTCCAACTTCCCGAGCATACCTTTTATGTAGATAACATATTCGTTTATTATCCACTACCATCTATTAAAACAATGTATTACTTAAACGTTCCTTTTTATCGCTACTATATTGGTAGAGAGGATCAATCTGTAAATGAGCGTGTGATGATTAAAAGGATCGATCAACAGTTAAAAGTCACCAAAATGATGATTGACTTTTTTGATCCCTGTGAAATCGATTATAAGAACCTACAAGCTTATCTAATTCACTATCTTGACATCATGATGACCGTATCAACGATTCTTTTGCGCCTAGATGCTACCAAAGAAGGGGATGCTAAGATGAAAGATTTATGGGCCTATTTAAAGGAAAAGAACCCTAAAGTATTAAAAAGAATAAAACTTGCTAAACTTGCCAAGCTTCCAAGATTCATTTCTATTCCCGGTTATAAACTAGCCCGTAAGATTTTCAAGTTTAATTAGGGGGCATTATGGATTCTAAGAAATTTAAAATGATTGATGAAGCATTTACCTGTGTAGTATGTAATACCGAGGTAAAACCATTAAACTACACAGCTAGAGATCACTGTCCTAATTGTTTGTGTAGTATTCACGTTGATGATTATCCTGGGGATAGATTATGCAAATGTTTTGGCGTGTTAAGACCAATCGATATTGAAAAAGGGAAAAAAGACACATTAAAAATAATTTATCGTTGTGATAAATGTGGAATGATTAAGAAAAATAAAATGGCTCGGGACGACAATTATGATTTAATAGTGAGCATCATGAGTCATGATAATGTAAAGTAGGAAATATAATGGATTAGAATGTTCATTTTTCTGATATAATAGAGCTACAAAAAAAGAGGTGATATAATGTCTATTTTATTAAGTAAAAAACTAGAAGTGCAAGATAAAATAAAGGGAGTAAAGTTCCTATCTGAGCTTAATCCCAAAAAATCTCATGTTAAAGTAGGAATATTAAATTTAATGCCAACCCTAGAAGATACGGAACGGCAGCTTATAGAAGCATTAGATGCTCCACTTCTACAGGTCGAACTCGATTTTATTTATTTAACAACGAAAAATGTTGATAGCGAAAAACTAGAATATTATAAAAAGTATTATTATTCATTTGATGAAATTAAAAATGAATATTATGATGGCTTAATTATTACCGGTGCTCCCCTAGAGCATTTAACCTATAGTGATATAGATTATATTGAAGAATTAAAAGAGTTTTTTAAATACACCAAAACACATGTGCATTCGACCATCTTTTTGTGTTGGGCATCCCAGTTTGGCCTACAATACTTTTATGGTATAAACAGATATAACCTACCGGAAAAACTATCTGGCCTGTACGAGCATTACATCGTAAAAGAAACAAATCTAACCAAAGGGTTCAACGATTATTTCTTAATTCCTCAATCAAGATACTGCAGTATTATTGAATCGGAAGTAATAAAAAGAAAAGACTTGATTTTAACTTGCAAGTCTAATGAATCAGGAGTATATATTGTAGAAAGTCTAGATGGAAAGAGAATTTTCTTAACCGGTCATGCTGAATACGATCAATACACGTTAGATAAAGAATACAAGCGTGATATCAATAAAGGGTTAAAAATAGATGCCCCATGTAACTATTACAAAGATAATGATCCAGCTAAAGAACCAATTTATTCATGGCATGCCACAGCTACTCTTCTTTATCACAATTGGTTATATTACTACGTTTATCAAGATGAAACATGAATAATCTGATGAAAAGAAAGTACTAACTTACATCCAAGTTCAATCGTTTTTGAATTTGGATTTATTTTTTTTATGGTGCTCGTAACATCCTTTATTTTACCAGCTTCATAATAAGTAATCGTAATAATATCTTTAGCATAATAAGCATCAATCAAACTCTCATTTAAAATACTTTCCTCTTCTGGAAACAAAGTTGGTTTACCGCATTTTTTCTCCCTCTCTATATCTTTAATCGTATCTTTAAGAGGGATTAGAGAGTTAAAGGGTTGCCATTTAACAAATCCTCGATCAATCATGCACTGTGACCTCCAATTTTTTTATTTCGATCTCGTATGGTAGAATCATCAAGTAAACTAGAAGCTTTTAAAACCGCGTTTTT
>CALVHK010000115.1 GCA_944327405.1 uncultured Bacilli bacterium
GATGAAATACTATTTAGAGAAAGTATTTGCAAACCTTGTAATGAGTTATTTGATAAAGGTTATATTGATGTTAAAACACCTGCTTTATTTGGTAATCTAGTTGGTGAATTAAGATTTAGCAATTATCTTCCTGAAGAAGAAGTTGGTAAACACATAATGAGGTTAAGACAATATTATGATGTTGGTTATAAAGAAGCAACATATTATGTTGAAAATAAAGTATTCTACTTTAATTTCATAGAAGATGATCGAGCAATAGTAAGAGTATTCCCACTTGAAGATTATTGTAGAATAGATCCTGATATAAAAATGAAAGAATATAAATATGGAATTATCTATATTCGTGGTAAAGATGAGTTTCAAATGCAAGATATAAATTCAGCATTTGATTATATACCTGATGAAACAAATGATAAAGTTATCTATATGAAAGAACCTATACCAATAGAGATAGGTGTTAAGCCAGCAAATATGGAAACCTTAAAAAATGATACTTTGGTAGAAGAATCATAAAAGATTTTTTGCTAACTTTTTTCTCAAAAAAGTTATAACAAACGTGGCACGTTTCCGTTTGCTTTAGCAAATGAAAGTGGCGATAGTTTGTTACAAAGACTTATGTAATTTTGTTTTATTGCGATAGCTTTAAAACATTATGAAATAAGTCCAAAAGGGTTCTAGGGAAACCCTAGCCCACGAGGTGATTTTGATGATACGTCAAAATACCTAGGGGGTTAAACATTTTGACAAAGCCAAAATATGTTTAAAAAAAGGAGTGTGATTTATATATGGACTTTGACTATAAAAAAGAATTTTACAATTTAAAATATGGTAAATGTTATTTAATTGATGAAAAGGAAAACTTGTATTTAATCTACGTTGATAAGTGTTTCAATCACTATATTGTTTGTACTTATATTGAGCCAAATTCTAATGCTATGATGAATCAAGAGTTCTTCCCTACTTTAGAAGAAGCAAGAGAATATTTTGAAGATAAATAAGGGGTAGATAGTTTATGAATGAATTATCTTACTCACTACATCTTGGTAGTGATAAAAACAGAAAGCCATCGTCAAAGAATATGGCAAAGAACAATGCTTCTGGTTCTACTTCTCTATCTAATAATGCTATTCAAAATGCAAAGCAATTATCAAGAGTAGATAAACATAACTATCGTAAGTATGATAACAATAGTGAACTTATAGAAATAATAAAAGGCACTACTTCACTTTATGATGATGTTAAAAATCTCTATTTAGAAGAATTTGAAGAAGCAAGACTTGAGTATAACAAAGAACAAGAAAACAAAGGTAGAAATGATAGAAAGATTACTGATTACTTTAAAAAGATAAGTGATAATACTAAAAACGATCTTGCTTGTGAGATTATTATAGAACTTGGAGATAAGAAATACTGGGACACTAAAGATGATAAATTTAAACATAAAATGACTAATGTCTTTAAAGAACAACTTAATGATTTGCAAGAGTTAGTTCCTGATTTTAAAATAGCAAGTGCGATTATTCATTATGATGAAACAAGTCCACATCTTCATATTGTAGGTGTACCAATAAAATATAAAAACAAAAATGGTATGTCTAAACAAGTTGGTAAAGGTGATGTTTTCACTAGAGATAGTTTACGTATTATTCAAGATAAAATGAGAACTATGTGTATTGCTAGTTTTAATAAAGAATATGGTCTTAATAATATCTTAAAGAAGAAAGAAAAAGGAAGAAATAAAGACATAAATGTTAAAGATATGACTAACTACCAAGCAATGAAAGAAGAACTTAATAAAAATAAGAAAGCACTAGAAATTGCTAGTAAAAAATCCAATGAACTTGATAAGACTACTAATGATATTAAAGATACTATCAATAATCTTAAAAAAGCACCAATAGTTAAAAATACCTACACTATTTCAGAAAGTGATAAAAATAAAATTATTGAATATGTTGATAAAGTTGAGGATACTAACAAAGATTTTAAAAAGACTGAAATGTTATCAATAACTTTAAATAATGTAGATACTGAACTACAAGAAAATAGAGAGAAAATTAAAATACTTACTGAAAATAATAAAGCATTATCACTTAAAGTTGATACTTTATCTAAAAATATTGATAATAAAAACAAAGAAATTAAAGAGTTAAAAAGCGATAATAAACACTTAGAAGAAATGGTTGATTATTTCAAAAATCTATTTAGTAGATTAGTAAAATTCATCAAAAATAAAATGTTTGGTAAAGAAAAAGAACGTGAAGATTACTGGAAAGTATCAAAAGATATGCACGAACATGGCATATTTAGTGATGTTACTATTGAATCAATTAAAGATGATTATGTTTGGAATAAAGAAAATGATAAACATAAAGACAAAGGTCGTGATGACTTTGAATTATAATTTTTTTCAGTAAGTTTTACAAGTGATGAATTACTTTATAAGTAGTTCTCTTTTTTTGCTCTTAAACACTATTAAAATGCCTTAAAAAATAGTATAATTAGATTATAGAAATGATGCACAAATAGTAATTTGAAAGTGAGGAAATTTTATGAAAGAATCAAAAGTAATAACATTTATCGGAGGATTCTATATATTTGGAGGTATTATTATATTATTATCATTAATATTTAATGGTAGTGCTTTAAATATAGCTTTTGATTTGCCTAATGTACCAGATTATATCGTTAAGTTAATAGTAAGTCTTATATATATACCATTAGGCTATTTATATATTAATAGAATTAAAAATTCAAATTGGGTTGTATTAGTATTAGCAATAATTTTTGGTTGTATTAGTGCTTCTTTAACAACAAAATATAACACACAGCCATTTATAGGAAATTTGGTATATTCTTGCTTTGTAATAGTTATGACTTTCTTAAAAAGAAAAGAATTTAAAAATGGTTTAAAAACTCTATTGAAAAAATAATAAAAAAATCTTGAGCATTTAGTATTTGTTTTACTATTACAGTGTGGTAAAATTATAATTGGAGGTGTATTTCATGGAAAAGAAACAAGTAAAGAAAATTGTAGCAATGGGAGTATCTTTAGTAGTTCTACTTATTCTTGGAATTATTTACTCACTTGTTTTCAATGATGGACGTTGGGTTAAAGAAATGTATATGCCAGATTATATTTTTTCTGTAAAAGATATTCCAATGTTTATTATTGGAACACTGATAATTATATATGTTATTTATGTTTTAGTTGTTTGCATTAAAAATGCAAAAAATAAAAAGTAATACAAATTACAATTTATAGAGTAGATAGTTTTAAAGAGACTATCTATTTTTTTAGACTAATAGTCTAAAAAATATTGACA
>CALVHK010000116.1 GCA_944327405.1 uncultured Bacilli bacterium
GAATCCATCCAACTTCTAGATAATTCATCATGATTAACATCATCACTTAAATTAGCCATAATCATATTGTATTCCACTGTACTTTCAAAATATTTTTCATAAACAGTTGGAGTCATATAGATGTAATGAAGGGTATAGTTTTCTACTATTTCTGATACCGGAAGTAAGACTAGTTCGTTACTGCTGTTTCTTACTCGAATAAAGTCACCTATTTCTACTTGAAGTAAGTCGGCCATTTTCTCACTTATAACAACCCCATCACTCGGGAAGGTAAATTCTTCATTTACTTTGCTATTAAAGGTAATAAAATCATCAATTGTGCTTGTGTCTGATAAAACAATCAAATAAACATCATGACTTAAGTCGTTTGCTTCAAAAGTAAATGAAGCTTGATAAATTGGTAAATACTCTTCGATGTTGTTGCTAGCAAGTCTTGTAGTTACATCACTATTTAAACTTGTAAATGAATTTTGGAAAACAAATAGAGCATCATAATGATTAATCTTGCCGTATTGAAGATCAGCCAGACCACTAATGCTATCTCTAAGGCCAAAGCCTGTTAGTAAAAGCGCGGTTGATCCTACTACTCCTAAGACCGTCATGATAATTCTTTTTTTATACCGAAACATGTTACGGGCTGTTACTTTCCCTGTAAATGATAATCTCTTCCAAATAAATTTGATATGTTCTAAAAATACTTTCTTTCCTGCTTTAGGAGAGGATGGTCGTAAAATGGTCGCTGGAACATTTTTGAGTTCTTTTAAGCAAGAAATAATGGCTATCATGGACATTAATCCTAATGTGATTAAGATCATGATAAAGAATGGTAATAATTTTATGTTAATCATCAAACTTGGTAAAATATAATTAGCATTATAAATACTATAAATAACATTTGGTATTAAAGTGTAACCTACTAAGAGACCCACGGTAACACCTATTACAGTAGCAAAGAAAATATAAAATAAATAGCCATTGATTATTTTAAAATTGTTGTATCCAAGAGATGTTAATATTCCGATTTCGCCTCGTTCTTCTTCAATCATTCGATTCATGGTATTAAAGCACATAAGAGCTACTACAACGATAAAGAAGATTGGGAAAATACCCGCTATAGCATCTACTTTTGTAGCATCATCCCAAATGCTAGAATAACCATTGTTGTCTGTTCTATCTAGTAAGTACCACTCTGGTTTTTCGATTTCCTCTAAGGCAAGACGAGCTTCATTGATTTGAGATTCTACATTTGCTCGCTCTTCATTTAGAGTATTTAGGCCATCTAAGTATTCTTGATAAGCATTGTCTAACTCTTCTTCACTCGCTTCTATCTCGGCTCTAGCACTCGCAATTTCCGTGCGAGCACTAGCAATTTGATTTGTTAGTAGAGTCTCACTTTGATCTATTTCTTCTTTGCTAGCATCAAGAGTTTCTTTCGTAGTAATTAAAGTCTCTAAATTTGTTTTGTTTGCATTTAAACTATTTAAAGTTGCTTCATAAACAGCATAATTCGGGTCATCTGGTGAGGTAGCGTTTAACAGGTTGGTCATGTTGGTAATTTGGGTATTTAGGGTATCTAGAGTTGAGGCTAAAGTATCCTCTGTTAGACCGGCACTTGATAAAGTAGCTAAAAATAAATCATAGTTTGATTGCCAAGTGTTTCTAGCATTGTTAATCTCGGCTAAGCCATTTTGTTCTTCCGTATTAAGAGTGTTTTCACTTTGATTTAATTCGTTTCTAGCACTCGCAATTTCCTCTCTTCCCTCATTAATTTGGGATAAGGCATCATCTAGTTCAGCTTGAGCGGATGATAATTCTTTCTCTGCTTCACTTTCAATTTTTCTAATCTCAAGTGTTGCTTCTTCTAGTATTTCTTCATATCTTTTGGTTTCTCTAATAGGAGCTAGTTCTTCTAATTCAGCGAGCAGTAGATTTACTTGCTCTTCGTAACCACTTTCATAAGCTACTTCTTCAGTTGCATTCTTGGCAGTAATATAAATTTCCGTGTAATATTCGGAATTAAAGTTTTCTTTAGCCACATAGATAAAAGACGCAAGTTCTCCGGTACCAATACTGGCAATACCCATTTGTCTGCTTAAATAAAGAGGAGAATCTGCTAGTCCTACAACGGTATATTCTGTAACGGTAAGTATACCTTCCGTACTCATCTGCGTGATACTTAGGGTATCTCCAAGTTTGTATTTGGTATGATCTGCCACACATTCTGTATTTGCTTCGGGCATTCTTCCTTCTTTTAAATCCACATTGTTAATATCTTCTTCAATTGCATGTACCCGAACTTCTTCCCCACCAATTAAAACATCTACTGAGTAGCTCGGAATTACTTTTTCTACATACTCTAACGCTTCTAGACTTGATACGTCATCTTCGTTTAGACCCATTGTACTTACAATTTTAAAATCCATTAAATTATGTTCATCATAATAGGTATCTAGCGTTATTTCTATATCCGGGGTTGTCTCTCTTAGTCCGGCAAAAAAACCGACTCCTAAGGCAACGATGAAGAGGACCGATAAAAACCTTCCAATGTTTTTACGCATTTTGGTAAAGGAAAGCTTGTATAACAGACGCATTACCAATCAAGCTCCTTTACACCTTTTGGCTTTTTATTTATTTTGATTTCTTCAATCGTTCCATTTTTTAGACGAATTACTTTATCTGCTATCTCTGAAATTAAAGCATTATGAGTTATGATAACAGTCGTCATTCCCATCTTACGGCATGATTTTTGCAACAATTCTAGTATTTTTACACCAGTTTTAGAATCAAGAGCTCCAGTTGGTTCATCACATAAAAGTAATTTAGGATTTTTGGCAATGGCTCTGGCAATAGCTACTCTTTGTTGTTCTCCTCCTGATAATTGAGCAGGAAAATTATTCATCCGGTCTTTTAGGCCAACTTGTTCTAAAACAGTCGCTGGATCTAGAGGATTTTTACATATTTGGACGGCTAATTCCACGTTTTCTAGAGCTGTTAGATTTTGAACTAAATTATAAAACTGAAAAACAAAACCAATGCTGTTACGTCGGTATCCTATTAACTCTTTTCTTTTATAAGCTGTTATATCTTCGTTATCTACCATAATGCTTCCGGCAGTGGCAGAATCCATTCCTCCTAAAAGGTTTAGAATCGTCGTTTTTCCGGCACCACTAGGTCCTAATATAACAACAAGTTCACCACGCTCAATCTCAAATGATACATCATGCGCAGCAACAATTTTAATTTCACCCATAACATATTCTTTCAAAACATTCTTTAGTTCAATATAAGCCATTATATCCCTCCATTATTATT
>CALVHK010000117.1 GCA_944327405.1 uncultured Bacilli bacterium
CCAAATTCTTTTTCAAATTCTTCTTTAAAATCATCTAAAGTAGAAATCTTTCGCATTTGAGATGGCTTCAAATCACATTTATAGCCAACGCCTGTAGCTTTATTCTCTGTTCCATCCTTTCCTCTATTATGAAGATGAACATGTACCCCATTATGATCGATTCTTTGATTATCAAAATCGATATTAGCAATTTTAATGCAATACATATAAATATCATTAGGAGCAATCCCTAAAAATAACACTCCATTGTAGTCTCCATCTTTTTTTAATCCTTCATTTTGGAATTTATTATTCTTATCCAAAGAGGCTGTTTTAATTTCAAATTTCATTTTTCCTATTTTAATATCCCAATCTCCTTGGTCCCCATCTCTATATTCTACTCTTCTAGGATACAAATAAGTTAAAACTTTTAAATAAAAACGCTCTCCAACGCTTCCTCTTTTATCAATTTGAATAAATCTTTGTTGTAAAAACTTAGCATTTATCCATTGTTCCGGCATATCTTCTACTACCATATCTTTTAATATATCCTCTAAAACAATATCTAAATTATTCATCATAATACCCCCTATCTGTAATTTCCTTCATTATTAGATCAGTTCTTAAATTAAGTGCTCCATTAGTAGATTGAAAGGCCACTTTTTCCCAATCAATCTCATTAAAAAATATATCTTTCAATTTTTCTTTGTCCTTTTTAAACACAACACCATATCCTCTCCTATTAGGTAAGGCCTCAAAATTATCATAAGCCTTCATTCCTTTAAAGCAAGTAGAAGGCAAATACACATCACAAGCATTCAGCATTTTTTTATTACGAGTATTAGAAGGTTTCCCTCCATCAGATAAACTATATACTTTAGCATAAGAATCACATGTTTTAATTTCTTTTTCTTCAATCTTGTCTATATTAACTTTAGTCCAAACTTGAAATATAGTTGCTACATCTACCAAAGAACCATCTGGATACTCAAAAGCCTTACGCTGTAAATTCTCTGTATAAGCTAGTTTATACCCCTTTACTCTTGTCATGGGAACACCCTTACCTGTAGAATTAAATAAAGGTGGTAATATAAATGCTACTACATCTGCAAATTCATAAGAATGATTCATGAAACGCAAAGCCAGATTTCCTCTTAGTCCAAAAGGCGGATTACCAATAACAATGTATTTGCCTTTTTCCTCTGGGAAATATCTTAAATAATCTGATTGGATTAACTCTCCTTTAAGTCGTCCCTTTGGCTCTATATCAACACCAATTCTTCTATCTCTTGGTAATAGACGATAAAAATTACAACATCCTGCACTAGGTTCAATAAAAACGTATTCACTGGCATCAATACTCAATTTTTTTAATACTTCCAAAGTTTTATTGTAGCAATAAATAGCAGTCTCTTTAGTAGTATAAAATTGATCTTTATCTCGATACTCATCTTTATTCTCATACTTGTAATCTAGCAAAGAGTTTAAATCGTTATAATAATTGTTAGGAACAGAATTTAGTGTTTGCCATCTTCTAACCGTTCCTACATGTAAATTTAAGAGTTCTGCTACTTCTTTTACTGTTTTTGATAATAATAACTCATTAAATAAATCTATTGCTTCCATGTTACCACTCTCATTATCTCCCATAATATTATACCAAATATATTTAGTTTTAGGAAGATCAAGATCATAATTTTGACCACTACCCCAAGCGATAAAGTGAACTGGGTAAGATTCATTATTTCTACCTAATCCATAATTCATTATTGACCAAGCATCATAGGCTGAGGAAGCTTCATCTTGATTTAGTCCTACGGGATAGATGTCAATGTAAATTAATCTAGCAAAACAGCCTATAAATAAAATGATAATTGTTAAAATAGAAAAGATATTTTCTTTTAAAAATTCTTTTTTGTTTTCTGCTACTCTTGCTTTCATAATTAATTCAATTATGGGAATAAGACAAAAAAACAAATGAAATTAAAATTGTTATTAAAATATTCATATTGCATCACCTTAAGATACTGTCAAAATTATAATCGAAAACAAATCATAAAGCAAGGTTTGGAATACGAAAAATTGGAAGAAATATGCTATATATAAGGCATGATAAAAGTAATTTTGTTTATGCTTTGAAACATAAATACTGTGAAAACCAATCAAAACCATTAGTATAACTAGTGGTTTGCACTGCGCCTCTAAGGCTTGACACTGGCGAGCGCTACGTAGCGCACAATTTATCGCCTTATGCACTACTTTGACAATGACTACTAAAGTAGTGCTTTTTTATAGTTTTTTGTTACGTTTACCCGTAAACGGGTCTATTAATTCTTTGAAAGATAATTGTTCTGCTATTTTATCTTCACTCAATTGATTTCGAATATATTCTTGTATTGCTACCTTATTCTTTCCTACCGTATCTACAAAATATCCTCTACACCAAAAACTTCTTTGTCCGTATTTATACTTTAGATTGGCATGTCTATCAAATATAATCAATGAACTTTTTCCTTTCAAATATCCCATTATCTCTGCTACTGAATATTTTGGTGGTATACTTACCAACATATGGGATATGATCCGGACATGTCTCTGCTTCTAATATTTCTACTCCCTTCCTTTTACACAACATTCGTAATATTTCTCCTATTTCTTTTTTTAGTTTTCCATATATCACCAGCCTTCGATATTTTGGTGCAAATACTATATGGTACTTACAATTCCACTTAAAATGTGCTAAACTATTATTGTCCATTTTGGACACCTTCCTCTCTTAATATTTGTCAAGCCACTTATATTATAATTGAGGAAGGTTATTTTTTTCTACTCAAAACTATAAGTTTTTTTGAACCCCCAGTACAAACTGGGGGTTTTCGTTACACAAAAAATGGAGCCTTTCGGCTCCTTCAGGGGGATATTCATATTCAGTCCCTTTTAGCATTTTTTCAGTTATTTTTAGTCATTTTTGCATGATTTTTACCTTTTTTAATCGAAATCAATTAAAACTATTTTATAAAATTCCAAAATTTTGCTACCTAAATGCTACCTAAAAGTTTATAACAATTTAAAAAAACAATTATAATAATGCAATTATTAAATATATAATTTCTCAGCCACTAAAACGCACACACGAAATCTAGCCAAATTGCGAACATTAGCATTTTCTTCACTGCAAAATGCAAACACAAAAATTAATATCCAACCAATTATAGGCATCATTAAAACTTTAGGCTTTATCCACTCACCATT
>CALVHK010000118.1 GCA_944327405.1 uncultured Bacilli bacterium
TAACTTCATATGAACCTCCCTAAAGTTTATTTCCATTAAAATTATAACACAGAAACATCTAAATAAAAACATTATTTCAAAGAAAAAAGCACTTATGTTAAGTACTTATCTAAATGACTACATATGGATTTGTTGCAGTACCAGTGCCTCCTTCAACAAAAAGAGTGTCAGCACGTAAATTAATGACTGGACGTACACCTGCAGAATCATTCACATAGTAAAACCAAACAATTCCGCTCTCTAGTACAATATACACTAGAGCATAACCCAAAGCGTTAAAGGAGTAGGGTGACATAGTAAAATAATACTGATTTGTATATAGATAATAACTGCTATTACTATTTCCCGCTCCCGCTACTCCTCCGGCATATGCTACTTCATCCGCGGTGATGAGGCCTACTGGATATGTTAAGACTTGATTACCTTTATTACTACTACTTACTGTATATAAGTCATTATCATTTGCACATCTAAATGACGGGTTTACCGCTGCTCTATTAGCCGTATCTAATCTAGTATGTGTTCCATAATAGGTTACTGTTGTTCCTATTCCCCCTCCGGATGTATAGGTATATGGACCAGAATCGCTTCTAATATATGAAGTTCTATCCCCACAAAATCCGGCATTCATATCTACATTTTCTGAGTATCCTGCATTTTCAATATTATTTGAATACCATGTATTTAACGCATTTAGTATTGTACTATTATGTGTATTAGCATGAGTTTCTGAATAACTACTTGCCCCTCCATTTCCATATTTAAATCCTACATATGCGTTATCGTTATAAGAGGAATTAAACGCACTTCTATCTGATAGCTGTGTTGTTCTTCCGGTCGTTGCATTACTGGTTCCGTTATAGATTAATCTAATACTTCCATCTCCATTAACTCTTATAATCCTCCAATAAAATCCCGCAAAGTAGACCCAGTTATCGGTTGGGTTCCCGGCAAAATAATACGTCGTTCCATCATCATCTGTTGCTCGGTATATTGTTCCAGTTGTATCTTCCGTTACTGTTGTGCTGAAGTCTGTTCTTGTTGATATAGTCTTTCCTGATAATATATCTTGAATAGTTATTGATGGTACATACTCATCAAAGTACAACATACATTTTGTTCCTTTTGTTGTAAATGGGCTAATACTTAAACTTCCTGTTTCTGTCTCATAGCTGATATTCAATCCCTCTATTGTGCTTCCGTCTTTATAAGTACATGTACTTTGTGTTGTATCTAATGTATACTGTTTGCTACTATCCAAGCTATCTACTTCTGCTCCACCAACATAAATGGCTACAATATTTAAATCTGCCAAGCTATAATTTACAGTCCCATTAATAAGTGGCATTTTATCTGTATATACATACTTAGCTCTTGTAAAATTTAGTACAACCGCACTAATGATTGCTACCACTACTACTCCTATAATAATATTTCTTTTTAAATGACTTTTCTTTAATAATTGAAATTCCATAACCTAACTCTCTTTCTTGATGAAGTGCTACTTCATTTAATAATCGATAAATATAAGCTATGATATGAATAGTTTCCTAGCTTATATATAAATTATAAAATGAGCTAGACTAAAAGTCAAGAAAAATGTCGGATATTTTTACCTAAATAACTATTTATTAAAAATTAATGAGAAAATAATCAAGTGATGAATATGTATGGAAAAAAATTAAGAGAGTTAAGAGAAAGATTAGGAATACCTCAAAAAGATTTAGCAAAAATATTAAATGTTGAAAGAGCAGCTTATACTCAATATGAAAACGAATATAATACCATTCCTTTAATTCATTTAAATACTATGGCTAATTATTTTAATGTCTCCATAGATTATCTATTTGAATTTACAAACACAAAAAATTATAACAATTCTAAAAATGAAATTGATAAAATAAAAAGCGGTTTAAGAATTAAAGAATTTCGAAAAGAACATAAATTAACCCAAGTAAAACTTGCTAGTATTTTAAATACCACACATTCTGTTATTGCTGATTACGAAAGAGGAAGACATTTAATAAATACATCTTTCCTCTACACCATCTGTAAAAAATATAACATATCAGCTGATTATCTTCTAGGTAAAACAAATGAGCCCAAATACATAAAGTAAATGGGCTCTTTTACTAAGAATTAAAATAACATTGGTCGTTAAGATAACAACTAATACTGAAAACCATAAATAGGCATTCGGATTGTCTCCTTAATGCTCTACAACTTAATTATAATTTATTTTCTAAATAAATACAAGTTTAAAATTTAATAAATTCATCAATATAACTTTTAAGTTCACTAATAGGTAATGTAATTTGTTCCATCGTATCTCTATTTCTCACTGTTACAGTTTCATTATTAATGGTCTCATCATCAACCGTAATACAAAGTGGTGTACCTACTGCATCACTTCTTCTATATCTCTTACCAATAGAACCAGATGTATCGATCGTACACATAAAATATTTAGCTAAATCACCATATAAATCCATCGCTTTATCGCCATGCACTTTCTTGATTAATGGTAATATTGTTACTTTTGTAGGTGCTAAAGCCGGATGTACTTTTAGTACTTCTCTTTCCTCACCATTATCAAGTGTTTCCTTGGTATAAGCATCAGTAAGAATAGCATATAAAAGTCGATCTAATCCCACACTTGGTTCAATAACATATGGTAAATATTTTTCATTTGTATCAGGATCTAAATATCTTAAATCAACTTTAGAGTGTTCCATATGGACTCCTAAATCATAATCGGTACGATCCGCTATACCCCATAACTCACCCCATCCCATTGGGAATTTGTACTCTATATCCGTTGTTGCTTTACTATAAAAGGATAGCTCTTCCTTCGAATGATCTCTGAATCTTAAATTCTCTTTATCTAAACCTAAAGTCTTTAAGAAATCTAGACAAAAATTCTTCCAATAGCCAAACCATTCTAAATCATCACCAGGTTTGCAGAAAAATTCCAATTCCATTTGTTCGAATTCTCTTGTTCGAAAAATAAAGTTTCCTGGCGTAATTTCATTACGAAAACTCTTACCAGTTTGACATATACCAAATGGAAGTTTTGTTCTCATACTTCTTTGAACGTTTAAGAAATTGACGAATATTCCTTGTGCTGTTTCCCCTCTTAAATACACTTTGGATTTCGTGTCTTCAGTAACTCCTTGATGGGTTTCAAATAACAAATTAAACTTACGAATTGGGGTAAAATC
>CALVHK010000119.1 GCA_944327405.1 uncultured Bacilli bacterium
TCGCTTACTAAGAATTCATCATAACTTGTTAATTATATATATTAACAAGCAAAAAAGAGATAAATTATTCTTCATCTCCCCTATTAGCACAAATAATGCCCCTATTCTCAATAAATTCATCAGCATTTATCTCTTCATCTAATTCTTTTTCAAATTCACCATCTTCATAAGTATAAGTATAATATGCTTCTACAATATCTTCACCTTGAGCATTACATACACTCTCGCCATGATAGTTAACATCCTCTACTACTCTTGTGGCATATATTCTAATGGTATTACCCTCAAAAGTAATAAAATCCGTATAGTCTTTAATAAGCATGTCATCCTCATCAATTACCGTTTCCTCTAAAATAATATTTCCTTCTAAATCAATCGCATATAAAGTAGATGTTCTACCACCCGTACCTTTTGTTAAAGTGAATACAATTATATCATCAATAACATAGAAATTAAGAAAATCACGATAGTCATAGCTGCCATTTTCTTCAATATTTAAGCCATCTTCATAATAAAATTCATGCCCGTTAATGGTCGCTCTAACCGCATCCGGATAACCATTATCTCTAAAATTCAAAAACTCGAACTCTAGACTCTGTTCTTCGCCATTAACATTAATGAGCTTTTCACAGTATGCAGCATTTCTAGTGTCTTCCTCGCACCCATCAACAAGTAATGCTCCATCAATTACCCTTACTCTAACTCCTTCCACTCTAAGATGAGAGTCACTAAGTTTAAAAGTACTAGCAAAAATAACTAACACTACCAAAACAACAATAACGATAATAATTCCAATTAGCTTTTTTTTCTTCAAAATAATCCCTCCTAATAAAATTATAAAAAAAGTAGTAGTATTTTTCAAGTATTATTTTTATTTCTCGGATGAGTATTTTTATATACCTGTTTTAATCTATCCGCAGTTACATGCGTATAAATTTGGGTAGTGCTTAGAGATTCATGACCTAGCATTTCCCCAACACTTCTTATATCTGCACCTTCATTTAATAAATCAGTTGCAAAAGTATGTCTCAAAGTATGAGGCGTTACTTTACTTTTAACATTTTTTTCTAATGCATATTTCTTAACTATTTTCTCTACACTCCGAGCTGTAAGCTTACCCGTTTTACTAACTAACAAATAATCACTAGAAAGTCCATTTAAGATATTTATTCTTGCTTTATCCAAATACTGATGAAACAAATCTTCATCTATAGCTTTATAAAACACTATGCGCTCTTTATTACCCTTCCCCATTACTTTAACATTTCCCTGATGAGTATTCATATCACTAAGTTTAATATTACAAAGTTCACTAACCCGTAGTCCACTAGCATACAAAAACTCCACAATAAAATCATTCCGAACATCTAAATCACTTTTTTCTTTTAAATCCCCAAACATATTTTTAACTTCACTATGATTTAAAAAATTAGGCAACTTCTTAACCACTTTAGGATTTTTAATCGTCAAAAAAGGATTATTATCTATTTCTTTTATTTCTACCAAATAATTATAAAATGTTCTTACAGCACTCAAATATAGGGAAGCAGTTTTACTTTCATATGCTTGATTAATTAAATAAGCTTTATACCCGTTCGCTATATCGGCATTTATTTTCAAAAAACAATAATGATTATCTTCTAAAAACTGCTCGTATTCCTTTAATGCTTGGGTATATGTTTTACATGTCTTATCAGAATAATTCAACTCATAATTTAAATATTCTCCAAAAGAATTAAAATAACTATTCATACAAATACAAATACAACCTTCTTTGCATCAAATAAGATAATGATCCAATACCCTTTAAAAACTCTCCAACATCACGACTATTCTTAATTATGCTCAAATCTTCATCTTCTATTTTTTTATGAAGAAAATTAATTACTTTATTCAAGAATAATTTATCATGATAATTTGTTTTTAATAAACTCCACATATCATAATTATTATCCTTAGTTAAAACATCTATTTTTCTAGTATTTTTATTTTCATAATAAATAACAACCAAAGGCATATCATCATGAATATCGAGCAAATTAGCCTCTTTAATCGCATCCATTATTTCTTTTTTAGTAAATTGCAAAGTAAAAGCATCCAATTTTTCTAAATCAGTTGTCATAAAATTTTTAGCAATTTTCAAATCTAATAAATTAATTGGAAAATAATTCTTCGGTTTTACTTCAACAGCCAAATAATATTTATTTTCCATCAAATCACTCCTAACATAATTAAAGTATAACACTTAAATCAAAAGTTGTAAAACTATATTATCAAATAAGCATAATAAAATACAAAAATACCAATCATAATAATCGCTTCTCTTCGACTAATTGTTCTCTCACTCCTAGCAAACCAGAAAAGAAGAAAACTCGACAAAAACAAAATAATAATATCTACCAGTCCAAATCCTGTTAAAGCCATATCACCATAAATAACAATAGGAAGACCTAAAACAATACAAACATTAAAAATATTCGTACCAATAATATTTCCTAAAGCCATATCAAACTCGGATTTCCTAGCACTTGTAATCGTCATCACCATTTCTGGTAAGCTTGTCCCAAGAACAAAATCGGCAACTCTTTTTTAATAGTCACGTGTTTTACTTTAATTGGTTTAATAAAACTAGCAATCCCAATAATCAAAAACACATTAACAATACAGCTTCCAATCACATTAGCAAATGCCATTTCGGAGTTACCTATGGCTACACTCTGAAAAGAAATTGCAACCTCAGGAGCACAAGTCCCAAAAGCAACAATCGTTAGAGCAATAAGCATCTTAGGCACACCCATCTTAGTCGCTAAACTAGATGCAGCATCCACTAAAATATCACTAGCTTTAATAATGACAATAAATCCAATAATCAAAAACACTACAGCCATATTCATCTATCCTTATAAATATTTTACACGAAAATCACCAAAAATAAAAGATTTTTTAAAATACTAATGAAAAAAACTTGACTTTAAATAGCAAGTTTGATATATTGGTAATGCAATCTTTTGGACCTCTAGCTCAGTTGGTTAGAGCATCCGGCTCATAACCGGGCGGTCGTAGGTTCGAGTCCTACGAGGTCCACCATTTATATGCACGTGTGGCGGAATTGGTAGACGCACTAGACTTAGGATCTAGCGGTTAATTCCATGGGGGTTCGAGTCCCTTCACGTGCACCAATAAAGAAGCAAATGTCCTATTTACGGGCATTTTTTT
>CALVHK010000120.1 GCA_944327405.1 uncultured Bacilli bacterium
TAACTTCATATGAACCTCCCTAAAGTTTATTTCCATTAAAATTATAACACAGAAACATCTAAATAAAAACATTATTTAAAAGAAAAAAGCACTTAATATTAAGCACTTATCTAAATGACTACATATGGATTTGTTGAAGTGCCTGTTCCACCCATTTCAAATATAGTGCTAGCTTTTAAATTGATGACAGGACGCACACCACCTGAGTTATTTACAAAGTTGTTGTTTAGGTAGCCAGACGACGACACGTCAAATGCATAAGCAGACACGCCAACAAAGTAATACGGAGACATTGTCCAGTAGGCACTATTTGTATATAAGTAATAACTAGTATTATTTGCATTCCATGCTCCTCCGGCATATGCTACTTCATCCGCTGTGATGAGTCCTATTGGATATGTTAATGAATTATTTCCTTTACCACTCTCCTCTGCTGTATACAAATCATTATCATGTTCACAATTAAATGTTGGCGTTTTATTCGTATTATTTAGTCTATTATATGCTCCGTAAAATGTGGTTATTGTTCCTGCTCCTGTTCCACTATGTGGTGTCCTATCATTACAAAATCCCGCATCCTTATCAATGTAACCATCATAATTTGTGAGTAGATTATCATGATACCATGTATCTAATATTCCTTTGATGGCACTACTTGTTCCTAGACCATGCACTTGTCCGCTTGTATACATATATCCTACGTACATATTATTGTTATTCGAACTATTGAATGCACTTGTTTGGATTTGTGTTCCACTTCCTGTAGTGTTGGCACTAGTTCCTTGGTAGATTAATCGTATGCTACCATCTCCATTGATCCTTATGATCCTCCAGTAGAATCCAGCAAATGACACCCAGTTATCTGTTGGGCTCCCCGCAAAGTAATATGTTGTTCCATCATCATCATGAGCTTGATAGATTGTTCCAGTTGTATCATCACTTAATGTTGTGCTAAAATCGTCTCTCGATGCTATGTCTTTTTCTGCTAATATATCTTGAATTGTTTGTCCTGTTATTTCATCAAAATACAACGTACATTTTGTTCCTTTCATTGTAAATGGGCTAATACTTAAGCTTCCTGTTTCTGTTTCATAGCTGATATTCAATCCTTCTATAGTACTTCCATCTTTGTAACTACATGTACTTTGTGTTGTATCTAATGTATACTGTTTGCTACTATCCAAACTATCTACTTCTACTCCACCAACATAAATGGCTACAATATTTAAATCTGCCAAGCTATAATTTACAGTCCCATTAATAAGTGGCATTTTATCTGTATATACATACTTAGCTCTTGTAAAATTTAGTACAACCGCACTAATGATTGCTACCACTACTACTCCTATAATAATATTTCTTTTTAAATGACTTTTCTTTAATAATTGAAATTCCATAACCTAACTCTCTTTCTTGATGAAGTGCTACTTCATTTAATAATCGATAAATATAAGCTATGATATGAATAGTTTCCTAGCTTATATATAAATTATAAAATGAGCTAGACTAAAAGTCAAGAAAAATGTCGGATATTTTTACCTAAATAACTATTTATTAAAAATTAATGAGAAAATAATCAAGTGATGAATATGTATGGAAAAAAATTAAGAGAGTTAAGAGAAAGATTAGGAATACCTCAAAAAGATTTAGCAAAAATATTAAATGTTGAAAGAGCAGCTTATACTCAATATGAAAACGAATATAATACCATTCCTTTAATTCATTTAAATACTATGGCTAATTATTTTAATGTCTCCATAGATTATCTATTTGAATTTACAAACACAAAAAATTATAACAATTCTAAAAATGAAATTGATAAAATAAAAAGCGGTTTAAGAATTAAAGAATTTCGAAAAGAACATAAATTAACCCAAGTAAAACTTGCTAGTATTTTAAATACCACACATTCTGTTATTGCTGATTACGAAAGAGGAAGACATTTAATAAATACATCTTTCCTCTACACCATCTGTAAAAAATATAACATATCAGCTGATTATCTTCTAGGTAAAACAAATGAGCCCAAATACATAAAGTAAATGGGCTCTTTTACTAAGAATTAAAATAACATTGGTCGTTAAGATAACAACTAATACTGAAAACCATAAATAGGCATTCGGATTGTTTCCTTAATGCTCTACAATTTAATTATAATTTATTTTCTAAATAAATACAAGCTTAAAACTTAATAATATCTTCAATATAACTTTTAAGTTCACTAATAGGTAACGTGATTTGTTCCATGGTGTCTCTATTTCTCACTGTTACCGTATCATTATTAATGGTCTCATCATCTACCGTAATACAAAGTGGTGTACCTACTGCATCACTTCTTCTATATCTTTTACCAATAGAACCAGATGTATCGATCGTACACATAAAATATTTAGCTAAATCACCATATAAATCCATTGCTTTATCCCCATGAACTTTTTTAATTAATGGTAATATTGTTACTTTAATTGGAGAAAGAGCTGGATGTATTTTAAGTACTTCTCTAATCTCTCCATTGTCTAGTGTTTCTTTCATATATGCATCCACTAATACGGCATATAAAAGTCTATCTAATCCCACACTTGGTTCAATAACATATGGTAAATATTTTTCATTTGTCTCAGGATCTAAATATCTTAAATCAACTTTAGAATGTTCCATATGGACTCCTAAATCATAATCGGTACGATCCGCTATACCCCACAATTCACCCCATCCCATTGGGAATTTGTACTCTATATCCGTTGTTGCTTTACTATAAAATGATAATTCTTCTTTTGAGTGATCTCTAAATCTTAAATTATCTTTATCTAATCCCAAAGTCTTTAAGAAATCTAGGCAAAAATTCTTCCAATAGCCAAACCATTCTAAATCATCACCAGGTTTGCAGAAAAACTCCAATTCCATTTGTTCGAATTCTCTTGTTCTAAAAATAAAGTTTCCTGGCGTAATTTCATTACGAAAACTCTTACCGGTCTGACATATACCAAACGGTAATTTCACCCTCATACTTCTTTGAACGTTTAAGAAATTGACAAAGATTCCTTGTGCCGTTTCCCCTCTTAAATATACTTTGGATTTCGTGTCTTCAGTAACTCCTTGATGGGTTTCAAATAACAAATTAAACTTACGAATTGGGGTAAAATC
>CALVHK010000121.1 GCA_944327405.1 uncultured Bacilli bacterium
GACTCACTAGAAAGCTTAACAAAAGTAAAAGAAGAATTAGAAGACAGATTTGGTAAAGTAGATGAATCTATGGTTATATACATGTATGAAGAATGGTTTGAAAAACTAGCAAGATCACTAAAAATCACTAGAGTGACTCAAACCGATAGATTTGTAGAACTAGAACTCCCAGAAGAATTATCAAGCCATATTAAAGCAGATAAACTATTTTTGGAAAGCTATAACATAAATCCGAACCTAAAATTTGCCTACCAAAATCATAGAATCAAAATAACACTTATGTTAAAACCAAACGACAAACATTTCCTATACACATTCGTACCAGTCTTAGAACTAATCAAAGAAGATTATTTCCCGGGAAATAATTCCAACGAAAAAAGCACCAATGAATCAAATTGATGCTTTTTTTCATGTCTAATCATAAACAACCGTGTAAGGATCAGTACTAGTACCAGAACCGGTAAACTTAGTATCGTCCCGTAAATTTATAGCTGGGCGCACACCATACGCGCTATTCACGTAGTAGTTGAAGAGGTTGCCAGACGAATGCACACGGAACACGTAAGCATAACTGCCGTTAAAGTAAGACGGAGACATGGTCCAATAATATTGGTTTGTATATAGGTAATAACTACTATTACTACTTCCTACTACTCCTCCGGCATATGCCACTTCATCTGCTGTAATGAGTCCTATTGGATAGGTTAATGCTTTATTTCCTTTATTACTTCCTCCTACTGTATACAAGTCGCTACTATTACTACAGCTAAAGCTTGGGAATGCATTACTCGAACTCCATCCGCTATATAATCTTATAAATGCTCCATAATATGTTTCTGTTGTCCCTGTTCCCCCTGTATCATTTGGTGCTCCACTTGAACTTGTTGTTGATGTCCTATCTCCACAGAATCCCGCATTCGTATCGATATAACTTGAGTATCCTTCATCTTGAATATTTGTTTTATACCATCCATCTAACACTCCTTTTATTGTACTATCTTCAACTAATCCATGCACTTGATTACTTGCATACATGTATCCTACGTACATATTATCATTTCTTGTGCTATTGAATGCAAATGTATTTGAACCATCTACTGTTATCTGTGTTCCACTTCCTGTTGTGACTGTTGGATCTGTTCCAGCATATATCATTCGGATACTTCCATCTCCATTAATTCGGATGATTCTCCAGTAGAATCCTGCAAACGATACCCAGTTATCGCTTGGGTTACCGGCAAAGTAATACGTTGTTCCATCATCGTCTGTTGCTTGGTATATTGTTCCTGTTGTATTAGTTGTTAATGTTGATGAAAACCTGCTTCTTGTTGATATTGTTTTCTCTGCTAAAATATCTTGAATGGTTATTGGTTCTACATATTTATCAAAATACAGCGTACATTTAGTCCCCTTTGTTGTAAATGGACTGATACTTAAGCTTCCTGTTTCTGTTTCATAGCTAATATTCAATCCTTCTATAGTACTTCCATCTTTATAAGTACATGTACTTTGTTCTGTATCTAATGTATATTGTTTGCTACTATCCAAGCTATCTACTTCTGCTCCACCTACATAAATAGCAACAATATTTAAATCTGCCAAACTATAATTCACCGTTGCATTATAAAGTGGCATACTCTGCGCTGTTCTATACTTTGCTCTTGTAGCATTTAAAACTATGGCAACAAGAAGCACAACTACACAGACAACACCACCAAAAAAGAGTATTCTATGCTTGTTAGAACGAATTGTTTCAAATTCAATATTATCATTTTTCAATTTTATAACCTACTTTCATAAAATTGAAAACCCTTAACTATTATAAGTATATATTAAAATTTTTGATTAGTCAATAGGATTATTTCCGTAGTTTTGTGAAAAAGAAATTGAATAATGAGACAATATTTTTGGTGAATAAGTAATGTATAAAAAAAGATTGGTGGATTTGCGAAACGAACACAATTTAAAACAATATGAAGTAGCAAATATTTTAAATATTGCTCCAACAACATATAGTAATTATGAAAATGAATACGAAACAATGCCTATAAAACATTTGAATCATTTATGTACTTATTTTAATATATCATTAGACTATTTATTTAACTTTACTAATCTAAAAAAGAGCAAGAGGTTAAACAATCAAATTAATAATAAAGAATCCGGAGAACGTCTTCGAAATTTTAGAAAAGCCAATAACTTAACCCAAAAAGAATTAGCAGAGTATTTAAATGTCGATCAAACGACTATTTCAAAGTACGAAAAAGGAATAGAAATAATTTCTACTAACTATTTATATACGATTTGTGTAAAATATAAAATATCTGCCGATTATTTGCTTGGAAAAGACTAAAAATAATATGTTAAGGATTTTCAATCTTATCATTATTATATAATCTTTAAATATAGTAAGTCAAGCAAAATATGATTATTTCCGTAGAAAAATCACAAACAACCATTATTATGCAAAAATAATCCTAGGTGGATTTTATGTTTTATAAAAAACGGCTAATTGACTTAAGAGAAAAATATAACTTAAAACAATACGAAATAGCTAGAATTTTAAATATTGCTCCAACAACTTACAATAATTATGAAAATGAATTTGAAATAATACCTATAAAGCACCTTATATCTTTAAGTAACTATTTCGGTGTATCGATCGACTACATTTTTGGCTTCACAGATGAATTAAATTATAAAAATAACAAAACGAAAATTAATTCTAATAAAGTTGGTAAGCATTTAAAGGAATTTCGAAAAAAAAATAAAATGACTCAGAGCACCTTAGCAAATTTTTTAAATGTTTCACAAACAACGCTCAGTAAAATAGAAAGTGGTATCAATCTCATAGCCACCCCTTTTCTATACCAAATCTGCTCTAAATATCATATAAGTGCTGACTACCTACTAGGTAAAACAGATGAACCCAAGTACTTAAAGTAATACGTTAACTTGGGCTTTTTAGTGTCGAATTTACTGCAAAATTTGTCGAACGCTTTTTGTTGCTTTTTTACTTGTTATCCTTCATAATATATAACTGTTATCTAACTGGTGGTAGCGCCTGCTTTCTTTTTTATTAGTAGTATAAACTACTTGATTATTCAGGGGGT
>CALVHK010000122.1 GCA_944327405.1 uncultured Bacilli bacterium
AGTGTTCTCCTCATGTCTATGGCCTTAACATTCCCTTTTGTATCGTTATCTAGTATTTTAAAGGGTTATTTTTATGGAAAACAGAAAATGGTTCCTCATACTATTTCTAATGTAATCGAGCAAATTGTTAGAATAGCTTTGATTTTCTTAATTATTCCCAAGTTAGTTAATGAAGGAATTGTGTATTCTGTTATGGGACTAATTTTAATTAGTATAGCATCAGAATTATCATCCATCTTAACTTTCTTGTTCTTTTTACCTAGAAAATTTAAAATAACAAAAGAAGATTTTAAGCCAGATATTAAAACCACTAAGGAAATTTTAAGTATATCTATTCCTACTGTATCAGGTAGATTAATTGGTAATGTCGGCTTCTTTTTTGAGCCTATTTTACTTACTAATATTCTTTTATTTGCTGGATACTCTATGGATTTTATTTTAAATGAATACGGAGCTTACAATGCCTATACCATTAGTTTACTTGCTATGCCCTCTTTTTTTATTTCGGCAATATCTTCTAGTTTGCTCCCGGAAATATCAAGATTTTATTATCATAAGAATTTAAATATGGTAAAAAAAAGATTGAGGCAAGCAGTTATTTTATCATTTATTGTTGGATCTGTTTTTTCGGGATTCATCTATTTATTTAGAGTGCCATTATTACAAACCTTATATAATACAACTAAAGGAGCACAATATATCGAAATACTAGCTCCATTCTTTGTTTTATTCTATTTAGAAGGTCCACTTCAAAGTGTACTGCAAGCGATTGGTAAAGCAAAAACAACCATGTTTATCACCATGGTTGCAGTTATCACTAAACTAGTATCGATGTCTATTTTATCACTTTGTCATATTGGTATGTATTCTTTAGTTATAGCAGAAATCATTGATATCTTTATTATAGTAATATTATGTGTAAAGGCTATTAGAAAGGAGTTGTATTAGGATACTACATACGGGCTATTTATTGTCCCTTCTCCTGTAATAGTAACGTTAGTTGCTATATTAATTACTGGGCGCACACCAGTCCTGTTTACCACATTGACGCTGCTGAAGAGGACGCCATCCGACATCACCCAAAACACGCCAGCTCTGCCGCCAAAGTCACCCGGAGACATCGTCCAGTAATTCTCTCCTGTATATAGATAATAACTACTATTATCTATATCAAATACTCCTCCCGCATATGCTACTTCATCTGCTGTGATGAGTCCTACTGGATATGTTAATTTTTTATTTCCTTTATTACTTCCAGTCGCTGTGAATAAATCATTATTTTTATCACTACATTTTAAACTTGGATTTTTACTACGTACTAAACGGTTATTTGCTCCATATTCTGTATATGTTGTTCCTATTCCACTTCCCCTTGATGGTGTTCTATCATTACAGAATCCTGCATTCGTATCTACATGACTGGAATATCCCTTATCTGCAATATTTGTTTTATACCAATTATCTAATGTTCCTTTTATTGTACTAGGTGTTTCTGTTCCATGTACTTGATTCAATGTATACATATATCCTACGTATGCATTATCACTATATGTACTACTAGTTTCTAAATAAGCACTTGTTCCTATTTGTGTTCCTGTTCCTGTTGTATTGGCACTTGTTCCTTGATAGATTAAACGGATGCTTCCATCTCCATTGATCCTTATTATCCTCCAATAGAATCCGGCAAATTTAACCCAGTTATCACTTGGTTTTCCTGCAAAGTAATATACTTCGCCATCATCATCATATTGACTTTCATTTGCTGATTTATAAATTGTTCCTGTTGTTGTATCTGTCACAGTCGTACTAAAATCGTCCCTTGTTTTAATTGTAGTCATATTTGCCATAATTGTTTCACATGCGCTACCTTTACATGTATATGGTTTTTCATCAAAATATAAATAACACTTTGTTCCCTTTGTTGTTAAGGGTGATACACTTAGGCTTTGGGTATCTTTGTTGTAGCTTAGATTAATACTATCATCTCTTGTGCCATTTACCGTGCAGTAGCTTGCATCTTCATTAAATGTATATCCTTCTGTTGGAATAGTATCAGCTTTTGTATAACCATCTTCTGCTCCCTCATCTTGTAGGTATACTGCTACTGCATTTAAATCTGCTAGATCATAGTTTACTATTCCATTAATAAGTGGCATACTTTGTGCTGTCCTATATTTTGCTCTAGTAAAATTTAGAATAATTGCGCTAATAATTATTACCACTACTACCCCTATTACTATAAACCTCTTTAAATGGCTTTTCTTTAATACCTCGAATTTCATAACTTACCTCTTTCTTATGAAGTATAACTTCATTTAAAAACTCATAAATATAAGCTATGATATGAATAGTTTCCTAGCTTATACATAAATTATATATAGAGCTAGATTAAAAGTCAAGAAAAAGTTGCAATTATTCAGATTTTTCTTTTTTGAAATAATTCCTAATTTATAATCTTCTTGGTGGTAATATGAATATTTCAGATAATTTAAAACAATTTTTAGAAGGTAAAAAACTAGATAAGATAACAGCTTCTAGTATTGCCGATTATTTAGGCATTTCTAACAAAACATTATCAAACTATGTAAATGGCGATGCTTATATTCCCTTAACTCACTTAAATAAACTAAGCAACTTATTTGATGTGTCCCTAGATTACCTGCTTGGCTTATCAAGAATTCAAAAGTATAACGATAATATAATACTTGAAGAGCTAGATGCCAAAGAAATTGGTAATCGTCTTAAAACGATACGCAAAGAACACAAAATCACTCAAGAAGAAGTAGCTAAATTAATTGGTGTAAATAAATCCAGTATCAGTAGATACGAACATGGAGAAACTTTGATTTTAACCGTATGCCTATATACCTTTTGTAAAAAATATCAAATATCAAGTGATTACATCGTTGGAAAAACAAATAACAAATATTTGAAAAAGTGGTTCTTAAACATTGAGGAGTGATGAAAGAAATTTTATCACTCTTTTATGTTTCTAAAAATATTGGTAGTAAGCATAATTCTTGCTTTAAAATTTTTAAAGTTTCTAAATCCAAATGCTACCCTTTTTATTAATTTACAAGTATTATTATTTCTTTCCATAACTCCATTACT
>CALVHK010000123.1 GCA_944327405.1 uncultured Bacilli bacterium
AGTTCATCCATTTTAAGCTCTTTTTCTTGTATTTCTTTTTGTTTTGCTAATAAATTATTTTCTTTTTCATCCAAAGTAGTGTCTCTTTTTTGAAGCATCTCTTCTCTTTTATCAAGAGAAGATTCTCTTTGCATGAGTCTTGCTTCAGTATCTTTCATTTCTGCTTTTTTCTCTTTAATTTCTTTATCTGTCTCTTGTTTTAAACGATAAGATTCTTCTTTTAATTCCATTAAAGAATCTCTTTTATGTTTATCTGCTTCCTTTTTAGCATCTTCAATTAATTTATTAGCTTTACTTTCATTTTGATTATTTCTTACCATATAAATAATAAAAACAATCAAGAAACCAACAAAAAATCCAATAACCAGAGTTAAAATGGACATTGTGTTAAACTCCATTTTAAATTCTCCTTACTATTTTCATAGATTAAACAATTCATCTATAATTCAATTATAAGCTTTATTTTCAATTTAAGCAAGAAAAAAATGAACATTTTATTGTTCATCATAAATATTTGTGGAAATTTTATCTCTTTTTTCATGCTCTAACTCTTTAATAGACTTATGAGGAGTAGGTAAATCCTCTGGCATCGTACCACCGAGTTTTTCTATCGTCTCTCGTATAGCTTTTCCTACTTTAAAATGCGTATCGGTAGCAACTGCTTCACTAGAAGCTTCCTGTTTTTCAAGCAAAGCTTCTGTTTGTGTAATCCGAAAAACATTGGCTCCTAACTCTGCACTACCCATATTATCTAAAATATCTTCACGATACCTCAAACCCTTTCGCTTAGCAATATCGTCTGCAGTCTCCCCATTATAAAGTCCTTTATACCCAGCATTCGTAAAACGATCAAAGTTCTTGACACCTTTTTCTTTTGCTATTTTATACAACACTTTATTACCATCTCTGGTTTGTTTTCTTCGGTACAATCTTTTTTCATCTTCGCTTAACCGATTATACTCTTCTTCAGTAAGTTCCATTTTTCTTGTTTGAATAGCAAAATAAGTCTGACCTAAAGCAACTACTTTCTTACTTGAATCAGCATTTTGCACAATTAAATAGCACATGTATCTTGATAATTTATAATCACGAACTTCCATTTTAGCATGATTACCAACATTTAACACCCTGTTGACTTCAACGAGGTGTTCTAAAATATCATTATTGCTTTTAGTACAAGCATCTTTTGCTTTATCAATGACCTTATTAAAATTTCTCCAATCACTGTATTCCAAAACTTTTGATAGTTCTCTGCCATACCAATACTCATTACCATATTCATCAATATGTTTTATATCTTCAAAAACTTTTTCATGATATTTCTCTAATTCTTGTGTCATCCAAAACCTCCCATATTTTATTCTTCTTTATTTTCTTTCACACTATCTTTATTCTTTTTATTAGCGCCAAAACCATAATGTTCTCTAATTTTTTCCTCTAATTCATCACGTAGTTCTGGGTGCTCTTTTAAATAAACCTTAACATTTTCTTTTCCTTGACCGATTTTTTCTCCATTATAAGCATACCAAGCTCCACTCTTATCAAGAATATCTAAACTAGCAGCAATATCAATAATTTCACCTTCACGAGATACTCCTTCACCATACATAATATCAACAGTAGCTGTCTTAAATGGAGGAGCAACTTTATTCTTAACTACTTTAATATTTGTTTTATTACCTACGATTTGATCTCCTTGTTTAATTTGCTCTGCTCTTCTTATATCTAGTCTAATCGTAGCATAAAACTTAAGTGCCCGTCCACCTGGAGTAGTCTCAGGGTTACCAAACATAACGCCAACTTTTTCTCTTAATTGGTTAATGAATATTGCCGTTGTCTTTGTCTTATTAATCGTACCAGATAGTTTTCTTAAAGCTTGGGACATCAGTCTAGCTTGAAGTCCGACATGACTATCTCCCATTTCGCCATCAATTTCCGCTTGAGGAACCAATGCAGCAACAGAGTCAATAACAACGATATTAACTGCTTCACTTCGAACTAAAGCCTCACAAATTTCCAAAGCTTGTTCTCCAGTATCCGGTTGAGAAAGTAATAACTCATTGATATCAACACCAAGTGCCTTAGCATAAACTGGATCCAGTGCATGTTCCGCATCAATAAACGCTGCTCTACCCCCGGCTTTTTGCACTTCTGCTATCGCCTGAAGAGCAATGGTTGTCTTACCGGAAGATTCAGGTCCATAAATTTCAATAATACGCCCCTTTGGAAATCCACCAACACCAAGTGCAATATCAAGTGCCAGTGATCCACTACTTGTAACATCTATTTTCGTATGTTCATCACTACCTAGTTTCATAATTGCCCCAGCACCAAACTGTTTTTCAATGTCTGCCAAAACTTGTTCTAGTGCCTTATCTTTATTCTTTTCATCTTTGACTTGTTTCATATTATTTTATTCCTTTCTTAATTACAATACCATTGTAATATATAAAAATCCATTTGTCAAGCATTTTTTCGAACGTTTGTTTTTATCGACAAAATACGACATAATAAAGCAATTAATCTAATTTTTATGAGGAAATTTTTCTAATCTATAATATCCTTCTAAATCTAACTTATCACCATCTTTTTTAAAAACATAACCCATATGCTTATAAAAAGAAACTGCACTAATTGTTGATGATACTTCAATTCTTTCAGCTTTCCTAAAAAACTCATCCTCCTCTAAAGCATTTAATATAGCCTTACCAATACCCATATTCTCATATTCAGGTAAAACATATAAATTTAAAATACAATATTCAGTTAAACTATCCCAATATGGGCCAATAGCCCCTACACCCACAATTAAATCAGAAACTACTGCTACATACATATGAAAACTCTTAGCTCTATTTAAAATAATAATAGGACTAAATTCTTTAACAATCTTCTCAATCGTTTCTTTAGAATAATCTTTAATATTAACTTCTCTTAAAGTACGTCTAATAAGTGATACAATTGCATCTTCATCACCTTTTTTAAATCTTCTTATCTTATAATCCATAATCAATACCTCTTAAAAATTATATCATGACATAGGTTTTTTAGCCAATGTTTTTCTTTATT
>CALVHK010000124.1 GCA_944327405.1 uncultured Bacilli bacterium
TATTCTTCGGTATTATTTAATCCATATCTTAAAGTCATAATTTCTTTTTCACGCTCATCTAGTGTACTAATCTCTCTTGTTAATATTTCTTTATTCAGTGCTTTTTCATATTCATTGGGAACATAATCAATATCTGTTCCAAGTATATCTTCTAAGTGTAGTTCGTTTCCTTCGGCATCATAATTTAGAGCATCTTCAAAACTGATCTCCCCTCTTCTTTTTTTATTTTTCCTTAGAAACATTAATATTTCATTAGAAATACAACGAGATGCATAAGTGGCAAGTTTAATGTTCTTGTCTAATTTATATGTGTTAATTCCTTTAATCAAACCGATTGAACCAATACTAACTAAATCTTCGACGTCATAGCCGGTATTTTCATACTTTTTAGCTAGAAATACAACAAGCCTAAGATTATGTTCGATCAGTTTATTTTTGGCATCAACATCCCCTTTCCCAGCTTTAATAATGCAGTCTCTTTCAACACTTTCTTCTAGAGGTGGTGGTAATTTATCGGATGAACCTACAAAAAAGCATTCACTATATTTTTTCTTTAACCATAATAATATTTTATTTATCATATATCCTCCAATATTTTATAATTTAATAAGCAATCTACCCCATTTAATTTAAATGATTCTTCACTTAAACCAATTAAGTAGTTCTTTAATAATTTATCGTTCACATAAACTCCTTTTGGTTTAACACATTCAAGTAAACCATGATGATTTAAGGAATTGTATGGTACATACATTGGACTTCTAATATTGATATAGCCTTTTATTTTCTTTTTATTAATTAAAATAATGGGTTTATTTGTAATTGGATCAACGAGTTTATTGCCGGTATCTAGAAATCCAGTTACCTTTAACTCGTAGTCATTATTAAATACTATGCTTACTTTGTAATAATAATTCTTGATCTCTTTTAAGACTTTGATACTTTTTATAAAGATATATAAAATTATGGGAGCAATAAGAAGTAAGATTAAATAATTTAAATTTTCATACTCGATATTTAAATAGTAAGTGAAGCCTCCAAGAATAATACTTGTCATATATAAATAAAGAGAGTTATATAGTGTGTATTTGATGTTTTTGTAACCGAAAGCAATAATTACCATAACTAGTCCCATGATTATTTTTAGTATGGATAAGAGAATGCTGTTAATGGGTAGGAATAAACTTAAAAGAGTTAATTCTCCAAATAGAGATGCTAGAACTAGGCGATAGATTTTGCTATATCTTTTTAGAGCTATATTGACGGTTAAAAGGATTAAAAAATCAAATAAAAAATTAACAATTATTAATAAATCAATATAAATAATCATAGTATCACCAAAATGATTATATATCATTAAGATTAAGAAAAATGTCAAATTAAATACTAGCATTTAAAAAACTGTGCATACACAGTTTATTCTTCCTCATCAAACAAATCTTTGATACTAATGTTTAAGGCTTCTGCAAATATTCCTAAAGTATCTAGTCTCGGTCTTCTTATCACGGCAAGACTTTCAATATCTCTGATGTATTGATAAGTAAAACATGTTTTTTCCGCTAGCTCTTGTTGCGTTAAATTTGCTTTCAATCTATATTTCTTAATATTTTTTCGAACTAAAATATAATAATAATCCCCTTCTTTATAATTCATCATATTACCACCTAACAATATTTTCTCAAAAAAATTATAAAAAATACGTCTTTTATTACACGACAATTAATGTTATAATTGTTTTAGAAATGTGAGGTAGCTATGAAATTAATTAATTATAAGTATTTGAATAAAAATAGTCAGCAACATGAAAAAGGGATTATTTTAAAAAATGGAGATATTATTCATGTCGTTGCTGATAATACAAGTCATTCTGAAATTGTTATACAGTGTAAAGAAGATGTTTTATTTGTTTGTAGTAAAGAAGAATATAATGATACAAGAAAAGAATAGCTACTTTTGAAAAAAAGTGGTTTTTTTGCTCTCTTAAGCACTACTTCATTTACTTCTAAGTCTATTTGAAGGTAAAATATAACTAGCTAAAACTATTTGAGGGATAAGCTATGATATACTTTCAGATATAAGAAGGTTTGAGAAATGAATAGATTAAGTGAACTAAGAGAAGATAGAGATTTATTTCAAAAAGATATTGCCAAATTAATTCATATCGATCAGTCTAATTATAGTAAATATGAACTTGAAAAAATTAATATTCCTATTGAAACATTACATTTGTTAGCAGATTTTTATGGTACATCTATAGATTATATTCTTTATCGCACAGATGTTAGGAAGGCTTATCCGAAAAGTATTGTAAATGAAAAAACAACTCAAATGAACTAGAGTTGTTTTTTACATGTCAAATAAACTTAATTGACTTGTTTCTGGCAAGTTACCAAATACTCCTAAACTTCTTAGTTTATCCACGGTTGTTCCATTGACATGACCGCGCATGCTAAAGTCTTCAATGCTGTAGAATGGTTTGATGTTACGCTCTTCAATAATTTTGTTGGCTACACTATCCCCTAGTCCATCCAAAGTTCTAAAAGGACAAATAAGGGTTACGCCATCATCGGCTAGAATAAAGTTTTTACCATCACTTTTCTCAATATCAATGTTACCAAATTTGAATCCTCTGGCTGTTGCTTCTAGACTTAGCTTTAACGTTTCAAGTACACTTGCTTCTTTATTCGTAGCATTAAATCCTTTATTTATTATTTCATTCATTCTGGTTTTGATTGCATCATACCCTTTTACCATGGTTTCTAACTCAAAATCATCAAATCTGGTTGAAAAGTAAGTTGCATAATAAACGCCTGGCATATGGACTTTGAAATAAGCTATTCTGAAGGCACTCATAACATAAGCTGCCGCATGGGCTTTTGGGAACATGTATTTGATTTTTTCACAAGAATTAATGTACCAATCAGCTATACCGGCACTCGCCATTTCCGCTTTAAACTTCGCCCATCCTTCTGGGTCTTTGCTCGCTTTTCCTTTACGAACAAACTCCATAATTTTGAAGGCTTTAATTGGTTTCATGCCATTATACATTAG
>CALVHK010000125.1 GCA_944327405.1 uncultured Bacilli bacterium
AGCTTTAGCATATTATAAGACTATGGATAAGATTGATTTTATGAACGTTGATTTTGAATACAATCATTTGGTTAGTTATAAGAAGTTAGTAGATTTTATTTTTAATGAATTAATTGAAGAAAATGATGATGCCTTAAGCATGTTTCATTGTGAGTTTATTGAACCATTTTTAGAGTTAAAGCAGATCAGTGAAGAAGATGCGGTTCTGGAACTTGCCGAGCATATTAATTTTTATACTGATATAGATGAAAATACTTTTCAAGAGTTTGTATCTTTGTTAGATAAAGTTTATGAAGATATACCTAAATGGAAATTAGGTGGGAAGATTTAGAGTTTGAAAATAAAAAAACTCCACGTGTTAGTGGGGTTATGTTAAATCTTCAGTTATGGAAATAAAGAAATCTTGATTCCATAAATTTAGACTGTCGATATCTTTGATAAAAGGTATAACGTCTTCTTTTGCTTCTTTATAATCAATTGTTGAGAACTTTTTGTTAAGTAATTCTTTTAGAGTGTTTATATAAAATGGTTGATTAGTATTAATATAGTTGGAAGCGATTAATTTGTTTTTAATTAATTCAATATTTACTGGGGTATGATTGGCTAAAAAGAATACATAGTCATATAAATCTCGTCCCTTTACTCTTGAAGACCAATTGCGGCATAGTATGGCATGAATCTTACTTGCAAATAAAGAAGGCATGTCATACAATTTTATTTGATGAGGACTTGGAAGTAGTTTGTATTTATATTCGTATGTAGCTCCCATAGGTGGATGGATATCTACTTCAAACTTTATTTTGATTTTTTTAAGTAATTGGCTGTATTTGTGATTTTCTTTGTTTGGAAAAAACTTTAAGATAAGCTCATGGGTATCTCCACTTACAAATGCTGTAGTAATATTAGAATCAATTTTCTTTGTTTTGGTACTTACTTCTAGGTTTAGACCATAGGATTTTAATTCTTTTTCGATATAGGAAAAATAGGAGCTTAATTGAAAGTCTTGATTATCTTTGATTAAGGCAAAGTCTAGGTCTTCTGAAAAACGATCTAAGTGATAAAATATTCTAAGGGCTGTACCACCATAGAAGGCTGCAACATCAAAAAAATGTCCTCTTGATAATCCTACAAGTATGATTTCTTGAATGATTTCTTTTAAAGCATTGATTTCATCGTTGGTATTTTTAATTTCATATTTCGTTAGCATTTGTTCTATTATGTTATTCATGTTTCCTCCTCATATATTTAGCTAGCAGTTGGATGTTTGTAGAGTGATAAAACGTACTTAGACGTTCTATTTTTTGAGTATCTAATTTCCAAAATTCTTCACTATCAATTCTTAAGTCTGAAAATAGCATAGTTTCTAAATTCTTATAATTCTTTAATGGTTTTAATGTATATAGTTTATCACATAAGGCTTTTTCTTTCGTTGCTATTTGATATGTGTAATTATTTTCTTCTACTAATATAATTTCTTCGGGATAGGCAAGAGCTGGCACGTCACGATAAGTAAATACACCAAAAGAAGTTTCAAATTTTTTTGCTTTCTTCTTTCCAAAAGTTGCACATGTTATGATGCTTACTCTTTCAGGGATTAAGCCATAATAAGATAGGGCATATTCAAAAGAAATATAGGATGGTCCACAAATACTTCCGGCAAGCAAGTATCCAGGGGTATTTGGATCAGTCTCATATAACCCAGTTACAATTTTAAAAAGTTTTCCATCACGAATATCTCGGCTAATTTTATTGTTTTTATTAGCATAATCATGCAAATTACTTTTAGCAATATTGTTAGTAATTATCATATTTTCACCTCTCAATACCATTATACGGTATTTGCTGGAGAAAATCAATGGTTTTTAATTTTACTTCCAAAACTTATTGAAAACTTGATGTTTTGGGAAAAAACTCTTAAAAGTTAGGAAATAAAGTGATAACTTGTGTAAAGTTACTTTTATTCATACGCTTGTTTTGGTATAATAATTATGAAGGTGGTAGTAGGATGTTTGATAAATTAAATGAGTCTCAGAGGGAGGCTGTTATGCATATAGATGGACCAAGTCTTGTTATTGCAGGAGCAGGTTCTGGAAAAACGAAAGTATTAACAACAAGAATAGCTTATTTACTTGAATCAGGAATACCTGATTATAATATACTTGCTATAACATTTACGAATAAAGCTGCAAAAGAAATGAGAGAAAGATTAAATGTACTCGTTCCTGATAATCATGTGTTTGTTGGTACTTTCCATTCTTTTGGACTAAGAATCATTCGTGAGAATGTAGAAGTTTTAGGCATGAGTAAAAACTTCACTATTCTAGATAGTGATGATGTTTTAAGTTTGGTTAAGAAGATTATGAAAGACAAGGGAATAGATACTAAAGAAATTAGTCCTTACTTTGTTCGAAATAAAATTAGCTTTATTAAAAATGAATTATTGACAGATAGTGAGGTTGATAAGTTTTTTGTTACCCCAATTGAAAAACAAGTCATTCCTATTTATCAAGAGTATAGAAGGGTTTTAAAGAAAAATAATTCCGTTGATTTTGATGATTTGCTTTTACTTCCGGTTGAGTTATTTAAGAAGAATCCGGATGTTTTGGAACGCTATCAAGAGCATTATAAGTATATATTAATTGATGAGTATCAAGATACAAATGAGGTTCAATATAAGTTAAGTAGAATGCTTGCTTCCAAGTATAAAAACATTTTTGTTGTTGGTGATCCATCTCAGTCTATTTATGGGTTTAGAGGGGCTAACTTCAGGAATATTTTGGATTTTGAGAAGAATTTTAAAGATACTAAAGTAATTAAGTTGGAACAAAATTATCGGAGTACCAAAAATATTTTGGACGCAGCGAATAGTGTGATTAAGAACAATAAAGAGAGAAAAGAAATGGATTTATTTAGTACTTTGGGTGATGGGGTTAAAGTAAAATATATGCGTAGTTATGATGAGAAACATGAGATTGCCTTAATTGTGGATGAAATAAAGAAATT
>CALVHK010000126.1 GCA_944327405.1 uncultured Bacilli bacterium
ATAGAAGCACCTTTTACAGCACTCCCTACTGTATATGCATTTTTAATGACATTGATACTAACATCTTGGAAACTTGTATCTAAGCCATTCGTAATCAGACGGATTCCCGCTATTGCTTTTATGCTTCCTGTAGTGGGATCACTTATTAAAGCATAGGATTCTTTATAAAACTCGGTATTCGCTGTCTTCTTGGCTTTTAGCATCTCTTCTTTGATAATACTTTCCACTTCTAATTGCACGTTAATATCTATTTCTAAAATTAAGTCGGATCCTCGTTTTGCTTCACTTACCAACTCTAAAGTATTGTTATTACCAACTTTATAAACGGCTTTTTCACCTTTTAAATACTCTTCATAATATTCCTCTAGCCCACTTATTCCTACTTTGTCGGTTAGGCTATATCCTTCCTTTAGCAAGTACTCTTTTTCCGCAGGTAGAGAGGTAGAGATTTCCCCAAAAATCGTTTTTAACGTATCTTCATAGTAATACACTCTGCTCCACTCCATCTCACCAAAAATTCCGGGTAAGTTTTTTTCCACTATACTTGCGTATACGGAATCAGTTACGTCGCTAAGTAAACGCTTATTGTCATAGCTATAACCATCATTCATTAAAAAGTAAAAATAAGAGCTATATTTTTCTAACTCTGTTAATTCATCTAACATACCCTCGGTAATCCGTTCTAATTTCATTTCTTCTAAATCTGCACTTGTAAGTTTACGTTCGCTATATAATTCATATTCTTCGGTGGTAATTAAAGCATTTACTTTATCTTGATATTTAATCATGTAAAATTCTTTTAGTTTAGATTCACTGTATTCATATTCAAAATTCGTTATCTCGGCTAAAGCTTCAGCGATACTTAGTTCATCTTTTAATGTTACATCCGATGGTTTATGATAGTAGATTGTATTTACACCAATGTTATCTACTAGGACAGTGCCATTTACATCTAATATTCTTCCTCTGGGTGCACTTGATCCCGTGACATAAACTTCGGTAATACTATTTTGGGCCTGCAAATAATAATCACGATTTGTGTAGGCTAAATCATAGACGCGATATAGGAAATACAAAAATGTGAAAGCAAGTAAACTCAGTAATAAAATTATCTTTTTAGGCATAAACTTCACCATTATTAGTATTTAAAAAATAAGTTTTTTCATACAATATATTAGGTGATACAATGTATAATTTAATTAAAGCCTATATGGGAAGAATGACAATTAATGATGTAAATAATTTTGCTATTAGTAAAAATATTCACTTAAGCCCAGAAGAACTAACTTTTGTTTATGACTTTGTTAGTAAAAACTGGGAACAAGTTATTAGAAATCCTAAATTATTAAATTTAGATCGATATAAAGATAGATTTAGTCCAGAAAATTTTGAAAAAATAAAGAAGCTATTTTTAGAATATAGTGCTCGTTATTCTTCTTATATTTAGAAAACTGATAAGTGGTGACTTATCAGTTTTTAAGTTGCTATAACATATGGATCTGTTTGGGTTCCTGTTCCTGATGAAATTGTGATGTCGGCACAAAGATTGATGACAGGTCGGATGCCACCCGATCCCCAAACATATCCATCGCTAATTTTGCCGGACGAATCCACTTCAAAGACATAGGGCCATCCAGATTCATAATAAGATGGAGAAAGACTCCAATAGCTATTTCCTGAATATAGGTAATAGCTTGTGTTTTCATAATTGTAGACTCCACCTGCATAAGCTATTTCATCTGCTGTAATAAACCCAATTGGATACTGTAATTTTTTATTTCCGTGATTACTATTATTTAATGTGTATAAATCACTTTCGTTTTGACATTCTAAGTTTGGATTTTTATTACTTAGTGCTAGTCTACCATAACTAGAATAATATGTTAGGCTTGAACTAATTCCGCTATACAGCGTTCTATCTCCGCAGAACCCTGCATTACCGTCTATATATTCTGTATATTTGTCTAAATTATTAGAATACCATTCATCTAATACTCCTTTTATAATGCTATCTGTTTCTGAGTTGTCTTCGTTTATATATACAAATGATACTCCTGTAGAAAGATCCCCAAAATAACTGCTTCCTACTCGATTTTGATTTCCCGTTTGGGAAGTATTTGTTCCGTTATACAAAATTCTTATTGATCCATCCTCGTTAATTCTGATAATTCTCCAATAAAATCCGCCAAAATATATCCAATTATTATTTACAGCTCCTCTAAAATAATAGGTCGTACCTTTGGTCGTTGTTTCTAAAAATAATCCATTTGTTGTTTCACAATTACTTATACCAGTGCAATTTGCTTGTGCTGTTTTACTAAAGTCTGGATGTTCTTCATTTATAGTGTTATTTGCTAATATTAGATAACTCGCGATAAAGTCAAAATAAATATAACACTTTGTACCTTTTTTTGTAACATTTCCAAATGTTATGCTTCCGTCTTTATAATCTATGGTAATATTTTCGTCTTTAGTACTATTTACTTCACAATAACTATCATCTTCATTAAGTTTATAACCCCCACTTGGAACAGTATCAATACTTTCATATTCCCCTGTATCATTTTCTTGATACATAGCAGTCATTTTAAAATCATATGGTGTATAATTTACCGTTGCATTATAAAGTGGCAGTGATTCTGCTGTTTTGTACTTTGCTCTGGTAAACTGTAGTACTATTGCACTGATTGTGGCTATTACTAGCACTCCTATTACTATGTTTCTTTTTAAATGACCTCTTTTTAATACTTCGAATTTCATAACTAACTCTCTTTCCCATGAAGTTCTACTTCATTTAATAATTTAAATTTATAAGCTATGATATGTATAGTTTCCTAGCTTATACATAAATTATATATAGAGCTAGACAAAAAGTCAAGAAAAATATCGGTATATTAGCCATATTTTGTTTTTACTTTTTAGAAAATGCGACAATATTAGCGGTGAATTAGTATGAATTATGGTATTA
>CALVHK010000127.1 GCA_944327405.1 uncultured Bacilli bacterium
GAGTAGAGCTGAAACTCTACTCCAAACAAATATGTATATCTTGCCCATGTGTAAAGGATATAAGCAACACAGGCAAGTTAAATTAATAAGTTTGAACTACAAACGGTGAATCTGCAGTACCATCTCCTCCGGAAATGGCTGTATCTGCCTTCAGATTTAATACTGGGCGCACACCCCTCGCGTAATTCACGTCGCCGTTGTCGATGAGGTAGCCAGTCGAAAGCACATCGAACACGTTAGCACCGCCGTTGTAGAAGTAAGACGGAGACATTGTCCAGTATACACTGTTTGTATATAGGTAATAACTACTATTAGTTCTTCCATTTACTCCTCCGGCATACGCTACTTCATCCGCTGTGATGAGTCCTACTGGATATGTTAATGCTTTATTCCCTTTATTACTACTACCTACTGTATACAAGTCATTGTCTTTATCACTACATTCAAATGTTGGTGTTTTATTATCATACAATCTATAATCTGCACCATAATGTGTCGCACTTATTCCTGTTCCTGTTCCGCTACTTGTAGGGTCTATTGATCTATCTCCGCAGAATCCTGCATTCGTATCAATATAACTTGAGTATCCTTCATCTTGGATGTTTGTTTTATACCATCCATCTAATACTCCTTTGATTCCGCTATCTTCATCTGTACCATGTACTTCATTTAATGTATACATATATCCTACGTAGGCATTATTATTATATGTATCATCGTCTATTGAAAATGTACTGGTTCCTATTTGTGTTCCACTTCCTGTTGTGACTGTTGGATCTGTTCCAGCATATATCATTCGAATACTTCCATCTCCATTAATACGTATGATCCTCCAGTAATATCCTGCAAATGACACCCAGTTATCTGTTGGTGCTCCTGCAAAATAATAGACTTCACCATCGTCATCATATTGACTACTATCTGCTGATTTATAAATTGTTCCTGTTGTTGTATTTGTTACTGTTGTGCTAAAATCTGTTCTTGTTAATACGGTTGGATAGTATGCTAACAATGTGTCTTTAATTGATGGTGATATATCTATAGAACTAGAACATATTACTTTACTTGTTCCATTTAATCTCGTACATACCATTTGTTTATTATCATTACGTTCTAAATCTATACTATAGCTACTATTTGATATGTTTGCATTTGTATTTGGAGTGCAGATATTACTTGTTGAAGTACAGTATGTTGCACTTGTTACATTATTTGTTAGATTTGCTGTCACTGTTTTATCGTTTAGTTCAAATGTTGCTTCTAATGTATCTACTACTTGTGTTTCTGGATTGGCTATAACATTGATTTTTGATATGTATGTTTTATTTGCAGCTTGTTCTACTGTTGCATCATAATCGATCCATAGTTTTAAGTGATATGTTTTGGATTCATTTGCTCCTATACTTGTAGTGTAAAGATTATGGGATGCATATGCTCCGTCAAGTTCTGGTGTTACTTCTGTATTATCACTTAGTTTTGATATAACATTACCCACTGTCTCACTAGATAATGATACTTTGATATAGTCTGCTCCTAGGGTGTTTGATACTTGGTTTAGACTTTCTAGATTGATTTGATAGTTTGTTGCTGAATTACAATTATTTGTTACTGTAAAATCATAACTAGTTGTTTCTAATCCTTCTATGTCGGATATAGGATATGCACTGGTTAAGTTAATTGATGCTGATTCATTGGTTAGGCTTATACTTAGACAACCACTATTGAATGTGTTGGCTTGCTCCTGACTTCCTCCCGTTGATAGATATGCATAAGTAATTCCTATTACGCTTATTAATACAATTAATGCTACTCCTACAAATCATTATTTTAGTATTCTTTTTCATTTACTCTCCATCCTTTACCCAGAAGCTATACTTCATTTACGTATTGATATAAATAAGTTATCATAAATGATAAATTTTCTAGCTTACATATAAATTATATTATCAGCTAGACAAAAAGCCAAGAAAAATAGCGCCAAAACAGTCCGTTTTTACTCTGAATAAAAATTCATGAGAAAATAGTTCTGTTAAAGGTGGTAAATATGAATTATGGAACAAAACTAAAAGAATTAAGAGAATATAATGATATGTCTCAATACGATGTTGCGAAACTACTTAATATAAAAAGGAGTTCTTATAACCAATTCGAACAGCAATATGACATTATTCCTATTAAAAGATTAGATGAAATCTCCCAAATTTTTGATTGCTCTATAGACTATATTTTGGGATTAACAAATATTAAAAAATATAATGATTCTAAAAAAGAAATAGATAAAGAATCAAGTAAGAAAAGGTTAAAAGAATTTCGTAAAGATCATAAACTTACCCAAGAAAAGCTAGCCCAAGTTCTTAAAACTAGTCAATCAGTAATTGGAGGATTTGAAAGAGGAAGAAATATTATTGCTACACCTTTTCTTTATCAAATTTGTTCTAAGTATCACATAAGTGCTGATTATCTTTTAGGTAAAATAGATGAGCCTCAAGAGTTATCTTGAGGTTTTACTATATCTAAAAACACATAGTTTGCTAAATAAATACCTGCTACTGCTGGAACAAAGATACATGATCCAAGTACATTCTTAGTATCTATTGGTGCCTCTCTACTAAATACAACCGGTACATTTAAATCTAGATTTTCTTTTCTAACTAAATACCTTAATTTTTTAGCTAAGGGGTCATTCTCGGTTTTAGATAGTGTTGTAATCTCTAAATATTTAGGATCTAACTTTTTGCCTGTACCCAAAGCACTGATAATTTTAATATGCTTCATTTGGGCGTATCGAATTAGTTCTAGTTTAATTTCTAAATCATCACAAGCATCAATAATGTAATCGTAATATTCACAGATATGGTTATGAAAATTATCTTTTGT
>CALVHK010000128.1 GCA_944327405.1 uncultured Bacilli bacterium
CTAATTTTGTTTTTTCATCTTAACAACAACCATTTCTTTGGTATTGATTGCTTGGATAACTTCTTTAATTTCCTCCAAAGTAATACTTTCATATATTTCCTTTAAATTAGGAATGATTTTTTTATAGTAAACTAGATAAGTTTGAAGCATATTATTTACACTTTCCACATCTTCATAATTAAGTACCAATGTTGCAATCGAAGAATTTACTTTTCTTTTTAAATCAGCTTCATTCATCTGTAAATGTTCTAAGGCATCGATTACCCTTCGAATCGCTTCATCTAATATTTTACTTTCTATTGTGACATCAATAACAATGTAATCATCTAATACAAACCGCGTAGCACTTAAAAAAGTAATGATGTTATTCTGCAATAATTCTTCTTTCAAATCAGAGGAATCACCAAAATTATTAGATAAAATAATACTTAGCATAATATTAAGCTTAACTCGTTCAAACCCTTTAAGATCCTTTAAAGGAATTTTAAGTCCAACTTTTGCTTTTTCTACTTCCACATTAGCTTCGATTACCACTTCTTTTTCCACAACATGTTTTGGCTCTTTCACCGGTAGTATTTTTGGATCCATATATTCTTTAAACTCTTTTTTACCCAAATTATCATTAACCATCTGTTCTATTTCATAAGGATTAACATTTCCTGTAACAATCAAAAACATATTTTTAGGGTGATAAAAAGCATCATAAACAAGTTCTATATCTTCCAGTTCAATTCTTTTAATATCATTTACTTCACCCGTAATCAAATACTTATATTTTTCTTTATGATACATTGCTTCATTAAAAGCAAAATAAAGCCGGTTATAAGGTTGATCTTTACCCATATTAATTTCGGAAGCAATAATTCCTTTTTCTTTCTTAATCATATCTTTCGTAAAATAAGGGTTATAAACATAATCAAGCAAAGCATCTAAATTTTCCTTTATTTTTTTCGTTCCATAAACTAAATAACTAGTATATTTAAATGTCGTAAAAGCATTAATATCACTTCCCAAAGGATCAAATAAATCATTCGCGGTCGTATTACTATCTACATTAAACTTAATATGTTCCATAAAATGGGCAATCCCTTGAGGAACTTTATATTTTTTACCACCAATTCGTGCCTCGGTGTGTATTGAACCATAATTTACGTTTAACGACAGATAAAAACTTTTCGCATATTCCTGCTTCCAAACATAAATAGGAAGTCCATCTTTAGAAGTAGTAAAATAAATGGTTTCATCTAATCCTTTAATCTTAATTTTCTCCATGATCTTCCTCACCTTCTAAAACAAACGAAATACATGGCTTAATTTTATTTGCAACCGCAACAATCTCGTTTTTTGTTACTTCCTCAATCATTTTAATTCGCTCTTCAATTAAAGGAAGATGATCATAAATATGAAAAACATAATTATTTAAAATACCAGATTGATTATCTAAAGAAAGATTTAAAGAGAAAATAAAACTTTCTTTCGCATTGTTTATATCTTCTTCACTAAATTTTCCCTCTTTCATTTCCTTAAATGCTTGAGCGATTAATCTTTCTGCTTTTTTTACATCCTTCTTACTAATAGAAGTTTGAATAACCAGCAAATTATCATATTTTAGATACATACTTTTCACCCCATAACAAAGGGAATTCCTTTCTCTTAAAAGTTGATAAAGCTTAGTATTTAATCCTCCACCCCCAAAAAGATAATTATAAAAATTAAATGTTGTGATTCGCTCTTTTTCTGTTAAATCGCAAATATTATAAATTTGCACTAAATTGGTTTCTAGAAACTGTGATTTTTCTACAAGCTTTAATACTTTCTTTTTTGACTTATTATCTACATACAAAGCTGGTAACTCTTTAGTATGCACCACTTGATTTTTAAAATGTTTAAAAATAATATTAGCAACCATATCCATATCCAAATTACCAATAATAAAAATATCACAACTAGACTGAATCAAATCTTGATAAGCCATCGCAAGTTTCTTGGGAGTAATCGCTTCAAGCTCTTGTATAGAACCTAAAACCCCATAACTACTACTAGACTCACGATCTAACTGTTCCATCGCTTTCTTTAAACTTACTCGATTAATATTTTCATTCACACTTAATATTTCATCATGTAACCGATTCTTAACGATATTAAAATTTTTAATATCAAAATCCCCTGCATCAATCGCTGGATTTAAAATCATATCAATTGGCAAAGATAATACTTCTTCTAAATAATCAGGATCTTTAACAAAACTAGGATTCAAAAAATTAAGAACAAAAGAAGTCATAAATAAATTCCCTGTCTTATTTGTTAAACCATAAAACCCAGCTTGATATAACTCTTCTAACTTTCTAGCTACATCCTTTCTTGTAGGATATTTACTTGAGCAATCACTCATAATATCCGCAAGAAACGTTTTAACCGTAGCATCTTCTCTTCTAGCCTCATCCTTAAAGATAATTTCCATTTGACAAGTTTTAAACCGATTTGTTTTCACTGTATACAAATTAAATGAGGGGTACTCAAACTTTTTATATTCCACTTTACTTCACCTCTCTAGAAATTATTATATCACAAAACTAACTTTTTATTAAAGAACATAAGTGAAATTTACAACCGAATTCACTGATTAAGAGCAATTACCTCATCACTAGCCCCATCACTAGCTTGATTTTGTACTCCTACTCTAGAAGCAATTGCTACAATTCCAAAGAATATTACTGCATATAAAAAAATTGCTCCTCCAAACTTTTCAAATACTTTTACCATAATCCTCAACTCCTTACACGAACATTATATCGCAAATACAAGTGTTCGGTCAATAGTTTTTTAAAATTTTCAATTTACAAAT
>CALVHK010000129.1 GCA_944327405.1 uncultured Bacilli bacterium
TGATTTGCATTTTTTAGCCCCTACTTTGCCCGTTGATAAAAATTAATGGTATAATCGTACTCCTATACCTATTAATATTATATCATAAAAAAAGACCTTTTTAAAGGTATTTTTTGTGTTTTCGGCCTCTAATTGCGGATTCTAGACGCGTTGCGCGAAATACTTGTTTGTCAAATATAGAGTAACTAACATTTAAATCTAGTTTTTGCTCATTTTTAAAGATAACAGTTACTTTATTTTCACTATTTATTTTATACTTTAAAATATTATTTAGGACTAACCATATGCATTCTGGATTACGATCAGAGTGTGTAGGAACAAGTATTATTTTTTTAGATTCATCTATTATAATTGGTGGTTTATAATAGTCTCCAATTAGATAGCTACTCGCGTGTCTTCGTCCTTCTAAAGTAGAGCCATTAATATAACAATTATATTCTACTATTTTTCGAGTAGATTTATCTTCTATAATCTCCTTACAGTATTCTAGAATCTTGGTTTGTTTGCCCCGTGGAATTAGAGCTAATGTTTTTTCTTCAATCATATATGGCATACCAATGCCCCCTTTCAGAACATGTTATAACATATGAAAAGGAGCATTCTTGTCGAATTATGTCAGGCCATTTGAAATTAGTATGTTTTTATTGGTAAAATTAATTGAATTAGAGATTCATCTGTTAATGATTTGATAATTAATGGTTTTACATCACTGTTTAATAATAGTAAAATCTCGTCTTCTCCTAATGTTTTGATCGCTTCTAACATATATTTAGAAGAGAAAGATATTTCTAAACGTTCTAAATTGTTCGTTTCAATGCTTAATTGTTCTTCTACTTTTCCTATTTCTGAAGCATAAGAATTAATAATCATCTTAGTATTATCTAAAGTCATCTTAACAATATTTTTGTCTTTTCCTTGAGTAAGTAAGGCTGCACGATCTATGGCATCATTAAAATCTTTTTTGTTTACTTTAATAATGTAAGCAAATTCACTTGGAATTAAGTTGGATGTGTTTGGATAGTTTCCACTTAATAAATTGGTTTGGAAGTTAATATTTTTGTATTTAAATAATACTTTGTTGTTAAAGATGTGCATTTCTAAATCAGAATCATCAGTGATAATACGTTCTAATTCCATAATATTTTTACCAGGAATAACAATTTCGACATCTTTTTCAACAGGTGTTGATAATTTTATGTTTTTCTTTGCTAAACGATAGGAATCAGTGGCGACTGTTTCTAAGACATCTTTTGTGAATTTGAAGTTAACTCCTGTTAATATTGGTCTTAGTTCTTGATTTGATATAGCGAATACTGTTTGATTAATAATGGTTTTAAATAATCCACCATTAATGATAATTGGATCTTTGTTTACTTCTAGTTTAACATCTGGATAATCATTAATATCTAAGCAGTTTAGATTATATTGGTTGTTTTCGGTATAGATTTTGATTTTTAAGCCATCAATTACTTCAAAGTTGATTAAATCACTTGGCATTTTTCTGACAATATCTAAGATGTATTTGCTTTGAATAATAATTCCACCTAAATTACTTACTTGTTTAATTTCTTTGGATTCAATTAATACTTTAATGGTTAATTCAGAATCACTTGCAGTTAAATAAAGACCTTCATTCGTTAGTTCAAATTTAATTCCATTTAATACAGGGATAACATTTTTGGTTGATATTGCTTTAATAACATTATTAAGTCCTTCTAAGATTACACTTTTTTCAATTGTAAATTTCATATTCATTCCTTCTTTCTAAAAATTATTATTATTTATTATAGTGTTGATAATGTTTGTAACTTCTTTTTTTCTTTTAAATTCGGGTAAAATTTAGCTTTTATATTGTTTATAACTATGATTTTATTCACAACCGAATCACAAGTTATTTACAATTTAGCTTTTATTTCTTTAATTGCTCGCTCTAATTCATGGTTGGTAAGTAATTCTTGTTCTATCTTATCACAAGCAAATATGACTGTTGAATGATCTCGACCTCCAAACTCTAAACCGATTCTTGGGAAAGTTTCATCTGTTTCCATTCGGCATAAGTACATAGCAAGTTGACGCGGATGGGCTACTTTGTTGCTTCTTTTCTTTCCTTTTAAATCATCAATGGTTATATTGTAATGATCAGCGACTGCTTTTTGAATTTTAGTTATATTGTTGTTAGAATAAATGTTTTTATTAACAAAATCTTTTAGGGCTTCACATGTAAATTCTAAGTCTATTGTTTTTGGTACTATCATAGCTGTATATGCCATAAGTCTATTAATTGCTCCTTCAAGAAAACGAATATCGTTTTGACAAGCATTGGCTATATATTCAATACTTTCTTCTTTGATTAACCCGGCTATACTAGTATTTTCAATCTTTTTCCTAATAATTCGACATCTTAAGTCAAAATCTGGAGGATAAATATCAACTGGTAAGCCCCACATGAATCTAGATCTTAATCGCTCTTCCAGTATTTTTAAGTCTTCGGGTGAACGATCACTGCTGATGATGATTTGTTTGTTTGACTGATGTAGATAGTTAAATGTGTTGAAAAACTCTTGTTGGGTTTTCTCAGCTCCTACTAAGTATTGGATGTCATCAATGATTAAGACATCAACATTTCGATATTTATTTTTAAAATCATTCGCATACTCGACAGTGTTTTTGGCATTGTCGGGGTTTGCTATATTGGTGTATTCCGTCATAAATTCATCACAAGTGCAATAAAGTACTTTTCGGTTAGAGTTCTCTGTTATAAAATTACCTATCGCATGCATTAAATGGGTTTTTCCTA
>CALVHK010000130.1 GCA_944327405.1 uncultured Bacilli bacterium
TTTTTTTAACAAAACTAAAGACTTTTCGTTAGAAATTTGGTACAATATTTAATGGTGATACCATGGTTAAGAAAAAGAAAAAATATAAACTTAAATGGAAAAATTTAATAGCACTTCTTATATTTCTAGTAGCGTTCGTTTTTCTAATTAAATCAGGAGTAGATGTCATCAATTATTTTATTGATGCGAGTAATACAACAAGTGAAATAGAAGAAATAGAAAATATTGTAAAGATTGAAGAAGTCAGTGATAATGAAAACACAGAAATAATCGAACAACCAGAAGAAATTGATGAAAGAAATCCTTACTGGGATTACATTAAAATGAATTTAATTAATGTAAACTTTGATGAATTACTAAGCCTCAACAATGAGACAAAAGGTTGGATTCAAGTAAACGGAACGAACATAAATTACCCTTTTGTTCAAACAGATAATAACGATTATTACTTGACCCATTCTTTTAATAAAAATTATAACCAAGCTGGATGGGTATTTATGGACTATCGAAACGATACGGTAAATTATGATAGAAACACTATTCTTTATGCTCATGGCATGAATAATCAAACTATGTTTGGATCTTTACGAAACATACTTAGCAGCTCATGGTACAACAATACGGATAACCATGTAATTAAACTATCCACACCAACCGAAAACACTTTATGGCAAGTATTCAGTGTCTATCACATCGAAACAACCAATGACTACATTCAAACCGAGTTTGCAAGTGATGAAGAATATCAACAATTTCTAGACATGCTAAAAGCAAGAAGTGCCGTAGAATTTGACACAACCGTAAATGCAACTGACAAAATACTTACTTTGTCTACCTGCTATAACAAAACAGATAAAGTAGTCATGCATGCCAAACTAATCAAAAGAGAAGCTAGGAACTAACCTAACTTCTCTTTTATAATTTTCTCTAAAATCTTATATCTGTCATTTAAAATGTATTTATAAAACTCTTTTCTAGTTTTACTCATACCTTCTATTTCATCAATAAATTCATTGATTTTCTGCATATCAATAAGAGGAAATACCCTTTTTAAAGCATCATTACATTCATTATTCTTACCACTCTTAATAAATTCAAAGTAGTGTATTTTCTTATTATTTATTTTCAAGCAAGAATAAACATTATAAACAATATTCTTAAGTTCCACTTCATCTAGTGCTTCTAAATCATGATCTTCAAGTAAAGGGGTTAAACAAGAACCATTATCATAAATAGGAGCAAAACCAAACTGCTTAGTATTTTTATTAATGATAAATCCCCAATTCCCATTATGTCTATCAGTATTACCAATAAGAGCATCAATAATAAACATATCAAAGAAACGGTCTATAATATTCACCTGAAAATCACTTTCCAACTGTTTTAATATTTCTAAAATATCATCCAATTCTGTATCAATCTTTTTATCTGTATTAATACTCATAGCAAGAGATTCAAACTCTTGTAAAATATATTCATCTCCTAAAAAATCTTCACAAGCGCAAACCATCTTTTCTTTTGTCTTATATCGATATAAACCAAGAATTGTATTTTGTACCTTAAAACCACATAACTTAAATACGTTACTACCAACATATTCAGAATAAGCATTATTAATATAAGAAATATTTTTATTTTTCTCTCTTATTGGGTCAGGAAATTTAAGTAAGTATTTCTTGTTATTATACAAAACAGTTTTCTTTTTTTCACTACCTTTATAAAGATTAAACTCTTCTTGCGCTAAAGTAAAATCAATCATACTTTTATCTCCCTTCCCCTTAATTATATAGTATTTTTAAGTACTTGTCTACACACAAAAAGAATATTAATAAATCCCGTTTTTATACATAATCTTTTATATCTTCTACAATTAACTCACTTATACCTGGCACAGTAGCAAACAAAAACTCAAACAAAAATACAACCGCCTCTACTTCACTCATATCCCCTAAAGAATACGCATCTGGTATACCATCACTTTCTAATCCATCTTCAAAATAAGTTACAAAGTTTTTATTAACTTTTTTAATTCGATCTAAATACTTCAATGCTTCCCTATATTTCCCTTGTTTATAATAATAAACTAGAAAAGGAACTAGCATATGTAAGTTTTCTTCTCTATACTTATTATATAACTTATTCATATTATTAATATCTTCTAAATAAGCATAAAGCCCCATAAGTAAATATCTTGTACCTGTATTATCAGATTCATTTAATCTAAGTATTTCTTTTGCTACATCAATCGCTCTACTAATCATTCCAGCATTCGCATACATATTAGCTAAACCATACAGTCCACCAATATATGGTCTAGTTTCATAAATACCATAAAAATGACCGATATGTTCTTTAGCAAACCATCCCATATTTTTAAGTCTATCTTTTTCTTCATCTAAAGCTTCTTTAAAATCTAATAAAACTTTAATCGGTCTATCTTGATGTACTGCTAACAGTAGTTTAGCTTCTAAACACTCCGGACATACTTCCAAAGCTTTCTTAACAAGCTTAACTCTCTTCTTTTCATTAACCTCATCCTTAGCTTCCTCAAGTATCTCATAAGCTTTTGCTAAAGGAGATGCTTCATAATCAATCTTCCCATTATTGTATAAATTAATGAACTCCTGCAATAACTTATTAGCTTCATCCATATCTTTAGGATTATGCTCTTCCATAAACTGATTCAAAGCTTCATAAAACTTTTGATCCATACTACAGTCGAGTAGACGAACTCGACTACACCTCTCTTTCTTTTATTCTGGTGAGAGGAAGTCTATCGCCCCTCACGGAAC
>CALVHK010000131.1 GCA_944327405.1 uncultured Bacilli bacterium
GTTGATGATATTGCAAAAAAGCTAGGAATTGGTGATATTCTTGATAAATTTCCTTATGAGGTAAGTGGAGGACAAAAACAAAGATGTGCATGTGCGAGAGCTTTAATTAATGAGCCTAAACTTATTTTGGCTGATGAACCAACAGGGGCGCTAGATTCTAAATCATCTAGAATGTTACTCGAGACCATGGATGAGATGAATGAAAGATTAAATGCTACTATACTTATGGTTACGCATGATTCCTTTAGTGCTAGTTTTTGTAAGAGAGTAATATTTATTAAGGATGGAAAAATGTTTAATGAAATTTTAAAGGGAGAGAAGTCTAGAAAAGAATTCTTTAATGAAATATTAGATGTTTTGACCTTGCTTGGGGGAGATGATTCTCTTGCTCGCTAAGTTGGGGGTTCGAAATGCTAAAAAAAGCATTAAAGATTATATTATATATTTAATTACGGTAACCCTTGCTTTTTCTTTTATCTTTGCCTTTAATTTAATTTCAAATTCCGAAGACGTACTTAATTTAAGTAGTGTGATGGATAATTTTAAATATGTGATGTATTTTGTGAATGCTTTTATTATTTTAGTCGTTTGTTTCCTTATTAATTATACGACAAAGTTTATGTTTAGTAAAAGAAGTCATGAATTTGGTACTTATATGGTTTTAGGAATTAAGAAGAGGCAAATATCCAGAATGTTTACTTTGGAAAATTTGTTTTTAGGTATTTTTGCTTTCCTTATTTCTATTCCAGTTGGTTATATCCTAAGCTGTTTATTTTCAGCGATTATTATGAATATTTTTGATCTTCCTTATCAGGTTTTGATGGATTTTAATAGTACAGCATTACTTTTATCAATTCTCTATTTTGGCATTATTTATTTAATTGTATTATTTTTATCAAATAGAAGAATTAAGAAAATGAAAGTTTATGATTTGCTTTATTTAGAACGTCAAAATGAAAAGAATTTGATTAAACATAAACATATTCGAAATATTGGTTTTATTGTTTCTTTAGCTTTAGGTATTTTTGCCATTTATTTGTTTGATGGACAGTTTCATATTGGTATAGAACCAAATATGGGTACAATCTTTTTATGTATTGGTATGATTGCGATAAGTATTTATGGTGTTACTTTTACACTTGCAGATTTTATTTTAAATTTGGTTTTAAAAAACAAAAGATTAAAATATACATCTGATAATTTGTTTGTAGCAAGAACATTTCGGTCAAAAGTGAAAACCATGAGTTTTACTTTAGGTACGCTTACACTTCTTATTACTCTAACTTTGGTATCGCTTAATATGTCTAGTTTATTTAAAGGAATGTTTGATTATCAAATAGAACTTGCTGCTCCTTATGATATTAATATTCATGATGATAAAGCAAAATTTCCAGAATATATTAGTTTAGTAGATGAAGATTATACAATCCTGGAAACATTTGAATATGATGCTTATACCGATTCAGCGAATAATGTTTTACAATTAATTGGTGATACATGGAGAACGAATGATTTGGTTATTTCTCTTAGTACTTATAATAAATTATTGGAAATGAAAGGAATGGATAGTGTTTCTTTAGATGAAGGGGAATATCTTTTACATGCGACAAGAGAATATAAAGATTCTTTAGATGTAGAAACGATAGAGAATATTACTTTAGCAAATGGGATAAATCTTCATTTAAAAGAATTTAGAACAGAAGGTTATACTTCTTCATGGGCTTATGGGTATGGTTATATTATTGTGGTTCCTGATGATGCGGTAGATGGGTTACCTATTGGTGAGTCTCATTTAATTATTGATACTGAAGAGAATACAACCGAAGAATTAGCAACGGAATTAATTGCTTTTGCTTCCCCTGATTTTTGCGAAGAAAATGAATATGGTTATCAAATATGTTATTCTTTAGCTAGTATTGTTGTAAGAGGACAAGAGGAAGCGAATAACAATGGATTTATGACCATAACTAGTTTTGTATTTTACTATGTAGCCTTTATTTTTACTGCTGTAGTAGGAACTATTTTAGCGATACAATCTTTAAGTGATTCTACAAAATATAAATATCGTTATACAGTACTTCGAAAGCTCGGAGTTAGAGATAAAGAGTTATTTAAAACCGTTCGTAAACAACTATTATTATTTTTCTTATTCCCTTTAGTTTATCCAATTATAGTTAGTATTTGTACGATTACATCATTAAATGATTTATTTAAATTAATTTTAGCAAATGATACAATTTATTTAGTTTATTTCTTTAGTAATTTAATTTTATTCTTAATGATTTATGCAATTTATTTTATGGCAACTTACTTTGGATTTAAGAAGAATATTATGGAATGAGCATTAGGAAACTAGTGCTTTTTTATTATTATTATTACTATATATGTGTTATAATAGTATAGTATGAAGAGGGATTCTATGAAAAAGATACTTTTATTATTCGTTTGTTTTCTTCCAACTCTCGTTTATGCACTTGATATGCCGGAGATTAATAGTCAGTCTGCTATTGTTTATGATATCGATGCAGATACGGTTATATTAGATAAAAATAGTGATGAAGTACGTAGTATTGCAAGTTTAACTAAGGTTATGACCGTTCTTACTGCTATAGAAAATATTGATGACTTTAGTGCAAGTGTTACCATTACTAGTGAAATGCTCGCGGGTATTTATTGGAATGCTTCGGTTGCGGGATTAAAGCCCGGTGATACCGTTACTTATATGGATTTGTTATATGCAGCAATCCTTCCAAGTGGCGCAGATGCGAC
>CALVHK010000132.1 GCA_944327405.1 uncultured Bacilli bacterium
TTTTCATGAATACTTTGTGACAATTTCGGAATTACGGCAGTTTGAGCAAGAGTTGTATCAAAAAGAAAAAGAATTGGGTATCTCTTTAGTTTGTGTTTCACAAGATGATTTGGATGATTATTTTACTTATCAAGGAAGTCATGGCTGTTATGTTATTAAAGAAGGATTAGGGTTAGCGGATATTTTAAGGAGATTTGAAGGCTATTTGCCAGTGGATGTTTTGAAATTGCTTTATACTGATGAATTTATGTTGGAAATGTTTATTAAAGTAGAAGAGTAAAGAACTCAAGATGCAAGAAAGAGCATTAGAAAAGAAAAAGCAGGTGTTGAAGCAACAAGAATTAAAAAGTTTACAAACTAAAGAACCAGTAAGATAATCATTTGACAAATATAATGATTAGTAATTCGGTTAGCAGGTTTTGAGTTTCTTTATCTAACTTTTTAAATTCTTTTATTAGTTTGAATATTTCTTTTATTTTTATTTCTTTGGTATCTTTAATATTGTTGCTTTTAAATATGTTAAATAAATTTTTGACTAGATTAATTCTTTTTTCTAAAGAGAGTTCTTCTAGTTTTTTTGTTAGTTTTTGTTGCAGAGCTTTGCTTCTTTTACTTTGGGTATCACGGATTAATTCTTTGCCGTTACATTGCCAATTAAAGGCATCATGTTGCAAGATATTTAAACCTTTGGATTTAATTACTGTGTAATCAGGAGTGTTATAAAGAAGCATACCAATAATGCTTTCTTTGGGAACAATCATTTTTATTTTGTGTTCTATTTTTTTATAAGATTTTGATTCTATTTCCCTTTTTAAGAAACCAGGTCCATCAAAGTTGGAGATTCTCTTAACTTTTTTTCTAATCCAAAAGTGAGCATTCATCACGGCACATATACTTAAGTTTCCACCTTTTGAGTGTCCACCAACTCGAACGTTTTTATCGAGTAAGCTAATGGCTTTATTAAGATAGACTGATGCATATTTTTGAGAAGCTCCGGGATAAAGATAAGTCATTTTAAAATCTTCTTCCCAACCAATAATAGACGAGTCTGTACCGGCAAAGGAAATGTATATGCTTTTATCCGGTAGTTTCATTGTCATAGCACCAAATTGCATATCGCTATTTACTACTTTCATATAATTATAAAGTAGGGTATCTTGGTATCTTTTGGTGTCTTTCATAATTTGTAACATTTTAAAAGTGTTACTAATAAATATGCCTCGGTAATTTTTCTTTTTATCACTTAATTTTTGGGCTGCTTCTTTTAATGTTATTTTTCCATTCTTAAAAGCTGGTACAACATCAGTAAAATCAATGTATGTTAAAAGACTAAATATTAAATTATCTATTTCATTAAATGGGAATTCAGCGAATGTTTGGTCTTTATTTTTTTTAATATAATCAATTACATTCATACGTACTCCTTTGAATACTTTTATTATATCACAAAAAATATATATTGTTGTTATCAATATTATATTCTAATTCATAGATTTTTTTTATTGTTTGATAAAGTAAGTATGTATCTTTTAGACCAATTATTTCAAAGCTTGAATGCATAGCAAGCATGACTAGGCCAATATCAATAGAGTTGATGCTTAAATGTTTTAGGCTAGCACCAGCAAGAGTGGAACCGGTAGCATAGTCATTTCTAGAAGTATAGTAAGAATATTTGATATTTTCGCTTTCACATATATGTTTAATTATGCTAGCGGTTATACTGCTCGTGCTACTACTCGTTTCTTTCATGATCATAATACCACTATTTAAAGAAGGAGTGTTTGTGTGATCGGATAATTCATCATGATTGGGGTGTCTTGCATGAGTATTATCGGTATTAATTATAATAGAATTATTTAGGGTTGTTGTTAAATCTAGTTCTAGATTAGCACATATTTTTTTTAAGGTATCAATTAAAAAGTTTGAGTCAGCACCTTCTAAAGTATTTGAACCAATTTCTTCGCTGTTGAAAACTACAAAGACATTTATATCTTGGCTTTTACTTTTTAAGAAAGAAATAAGTCCTGCATAAGTACAAGATAAATTATCAATTCTAGGACTGGCTAAAAATTCATTATTTATCATTACGGGTTCTTCTTTGTTGTATAAAAATAAGTCATACTCAAATAATTCATCTTTTTTATTTGTATAGTTTTTAATTAAGTCTTCTAAAGTATCTTTTTTATTTAAAGATATTATTGGCATTAAATCAATTTCGGTATTTAAATCGAGATTGGAATTAGCAGAATCATTTTGATGGATTGCAATACTTGGGATGATAGCAACAGTCTCTTTTAAATCAATAATGTCTTTTTTATAACTGTTGTTCTTTTTGGTGATTATTCTTCCAGCAATAGACATAGGTCTATCCATAAAACCATAATTTAATATTCCACCATATGGAGCTACGTTAAGCTTTAAATAGCCATTTTCATAGTACTCTGGATTTGGTTTTATGGTAAATGAGGAAGTATCACCGTGGGTACTTACAATTTTAAATTTAGTCTTTTTGCTGCCAATAGAAAATGCAATTAAAGTTGCATCATTGCGGATCACAAAGTATTTGCCTTTTTCTAAATTCCAAGGTACTTCCTCTGTCAGTTCTTGATAATTATTTTTTAATAATATTTCTTTAATCGTTTTAATACAGGTAAAAATACATGTACCATTTTTTAGAAAGTTTATTAATTCTTGATTAAATTGATTCATAGAATTCACCATTATTAGTATGAACTTTAAAAATATTATTATA
>CALVHK010000133.1 GCA_944327405.1 uncultured Bacilli bacterium
TAATCAAAAGAAGCATAACCTTTTGTATAACTTTTGAGTTTATCAAAAAAGTCATAAACAATTTCCGATAAAGGAATATGATAATGAATATTTACCCGTGTCTCATCAATATATTCCATGTTTTTATAGATTCCTCTTTTATTTTGACACAATTCCATAATGGAGCCAATATATTCACTTGGAACAATGATATTGGTATAGATAAATGGTTCTTTTATCCATTCGATTTTTCCTCGATCCGGCATCTTATTTGGCGAATCAATATGAATAAATTCTCCGCTAGTAAGTTTAACCTCGTAGATTACACTAGGACTAGTAGCAATAATATCAATACCAAATTCTCGCTCTATTCGAGTCATAATAACATCCATATGAAGAAGTCCTAAAAAACCAGTGCGAAAGCCAAAGCCTAAAGCATCACTTGTTTCAGGCTCAAAACTTAAGGCTGCATCATTTAACTTTAACTTATTTAATGCTTCTTTTAGGTCTTCGAACCGATTTGGTTCTACGGGAAACAGACCAGAATACACCATTGGTTTCATTGGCTTATAACCATGTATTGGTGTATCGGCTGGATTACTCATTAGAGTAATGGTGTCCCCTACTTGTACTTTAGAAATATCTTTGATACTGGCACTTATAAAACCAACTTCACCTACATTTAAAACTTCTCTTTTTTCTTCCTTTGGGGTAGATACACCAAGTTCCACAATTTCAAAATCGGCATCACTTTGCATCAGTTTAATTTGATCTTTAACATGAAGGGATCCATCCACTACTTTGACTAAAGCAATAACACCACGATAAGCATCATATCTACTATCGAATATTAACGCTCTAGTTTTGTTATTACTATTATCTTTTGGAGCAGGAATTCTTTTAATAATTTCTTCCACTAACGTAGGAACTCCCTCACCAGTTTTTCCACTACATAGAACAATTTTATCTTCACTAAAACCAAATACATGGGTTAACTCTTCTGTTACTTTTGGAATATCCGCATTTGGCAAATCAATCTTATTAATAACAGGAATAATCGTTAAATCTTGTTCTAAGGCAAGATAAAGATTCGCAATAGTTTGTGCTTCTATCCCTTGAGCTGCATCAACAACAAGTATGGCTCCTTCACAAGCAGCTAAACTTCGAGATACTTCATAAGAAAAATCAACATGACCTGGAGTATCAATTAAGTTTAAAATGTATTCTTCACCCTCATAAGTAGTATGAAGTTCCACAGCATTTAACTTAATAGTAATACCACGTTCTCTTTCTAGATCCATACTATCTAAGAGTTGGTCTTTCATTTCTCTAGAATCAACTGCACCAGTATACTCGAGTATTCGGTCAGCAAGAGTACTTTTACCATGGTCGATATGAGCGATAATTGAAAAATTGCGAATGTTCTTTGTTTTCATATTTAACACCAATTATTATTATACAGTAAAATCAAAAAAGATTAAAGAAAAACTTTAATCTAAGACACTACATATGGGCTACTTATCGTCCCCTCTCCCGTAACAGCAACATTAGTTCCTATATTTATTACAGGTCGAACACCATCCTCGTCATCTGCCCATTCGTCGGTTAGGTAGCCAGACGAATTCACAATGAACACATAAGCATGGCCGAAGAAGCAATATGGAGACATAGTCCAATAATAGTTTCCTGTATAAAGGTAGTATCCTCTATTTGTTGTCGTTCCTGCTGCACCTGCATACATGACCTCATCCGCTGTAATGAGTCCTATTTTTGTGGTATACAAATCGTTATTAATACTACATTCAAAACTTGGTGTGTGGTTAGTTCTTCTTTCGTATGCTGCATAATATTGTGTGCTTCCTGTGGATACCCATTCCTCTTCTGTACTTCTTAAATTTCGATCATTACAAAATCCTGGACTACTTGTGATTTTACTATCTACTCCTGATAGGTTATTGCTATACCATGTCTCTAGCGCTTCTTTTATGGTACTATCTTCTTCTGTGCTTGGATTTTCACTTGGTCTTTGATATTCTTCAGAAAATGTATACCCTACATATTCACTGGCATTATACGAACTATTGAATGCACTTGTTTGGATTTGGGTATAATCTGTACTTCCATCATTATATCCATTTGCTAGTACTGTCTCTTTCCCTGCACTATCTACTGTTGCCTTGTTTCCGCTATAGATTACTCGGATGCTTCCATCTTCATTAATCCTTATGATTCTCCAGTAGAATCCTGAAAATTCTAGATAGTTATTATCGACATCTCCTCTCCAGTAATAGGTTGTTCCTTTACTTGTTGTTTCTTCATAGATTCCTACGGTTTCTTCACCGCAGTTACTTCCATTATTACTTCCAGCACTGCAGCTGGTATTATTGAAGTTTGGTGTATCTAGGTTAACTTCAATATTTCCAAGTATTGTGTTTACTGTTTTTGTTGTTGCGGTCTCAAAATTTAAGTAACATTTTGTTCCTTTTGTTGTAAATGGTGTAACAGTTAACATTTGTGTTGCTGCATCATAGCTTAGACTAACACTTTCATCTTCTTCATCATCAATCGTACAATAACTAGTATCCAGTAATTCATAATTACCTTCTGGTATTGTATCAACTGATTCTCCATCTACGGTAATTGCAACAATATTTAAATCTGCCAAACTATAATTTACTGTCCCATTAATGAGTGGCATACTCTGTGCTGTCCTATATCTTGCTCTTGTAAAATTTAGTACTACTGCACTAATAAT
>CALVHK010000134.1 GCA_944327405.1 uncultured Bacilli bacterium
TCAAACATAAAGTTAAGACGTTTTCTATCTTCTAAGAATAAAGGCCAAAGTTTATCAGAAATAGTAAAAGTAATATGGCGATGAGTACAATTAAGAAGAATAGATTCAATATTTAAAGCACGTTGTTTGGCATATTTGACACCACAAGAATTACAAAATCTAGATTTACAAGTTTTATAAACATTAAGAGTATTATTACAATGATGGCAATGATAAGTAGAGAAACCAATATGAGGAGTTTTACAAATCATCATACGCTCTACATCTCTTTTAACAACAGGTCTAATATTAATATTTTTCTTATCAGCAAAATCTAAAAATTCATACCAATAATCATTAAAGATATCTTTAATTTTAAAGTATTTCTTTTTAGGATAAAAATCAAATAATTCAGTTTCAGAATTAAAAACATTCACTATACTCATAAAAGAATTATACAACAAAAAATACCAAACACAAAGTGTTTGGCGATATAAATAATTGAAGTAGTCAATTATTTATATCTTTTTAGAGGAATCAATTCTCTTATGCTCCTATTAACATAACATCTATTGTTAATTCGCGGCCATTTCTTAGAATGGTTAAGGTAATTTCATCTCCTATGTTATGTCTGTATAAGTAATATCTTAAGTATGCACTAGATCTGATGTCATGACCGTCAACTTTGGTGATAATGTCCCCTACTTCTAGACCAGCGGTAGCTGCAGGACTATTTGCTTCAAAATCTGTTACAATTACTCCATTTGTTATTTCAGCATTTACAACTGTTTCATAGTAATCACGATAATAATATGGGTTTGTATAGATACTTGATACGTCTAACATGTAAATACCTAAATATGGACGTTCTACACTATCACCACTTATTAGTTGTTCGGCATATTCAACTGCTGTTTCGATTGGAATAGCAAAGCCCATTCCCTCTATCGTTTCACTTGTAAGTTTAATGGAAGTAATACCTATTACTTCACCGTTTGAGTTAGCTAGTGGACCACCACTGTTACCATTGTTAATCGCTGCATCCGTTTGAATTGTATTTACAACCATTGGTGTAGTTGTAGTGCCACTGGTGAGTTCTACTTCTACTAATCTATCTTTTCCAGATACAATACCTCTTGTAACACTCCATGAATAAGCATTATCAATTGGGGCACCGATTGCAAATACAGTATCACCAAGTCTAGCATCTTCACTAGATCCAATATCGGCCACAGTTATAATGTATTCTTCATCAACTGATAGCACAGCTATGTCTGAATATACATCACTTCCAACAACATCAGCTTGGACTACTGTTTCGTTAGTAAATGTCACATATACGGTATCAGCACTTTCAATAACGTGATTATTTGTTAGAATGTATGCTGTTCCATCTTCTGCTTTATAAACAAATCCAGTTCCTGAGTGATATCCTTCGTTATTGACGTAGGTGTTAACAACAACGACAGAATCATAAACTTTTTCAACTGCCTCAGCAATCCCTTCGTCAGTTACCGTAACATCTCTTTCTACTCTAGTTACTGTTTCCCCTATGATATTTGGGAAAAAGTAGAAAATACCGTATAAAACAAGCATTCCTAGGAAAAATGTTCCTATTAAAATAAGTCCATTTCTTAAAGTCGTGTTCTTTTTCTTTTCAACCATTTCAATCCATCCTTACTAAATCTTTAAAATTTTTAGGAAATCCCATACGATCTAATACTTTATCAATACTTATGGTGTGAAGACGTCCTGTTAAATAGTCGATTTCATAAGATATTTCATTAAACATATTATGGAAATCATCACTTCTAAGCATCCTTTTTAAGATTATGATTAAAGCAAATAAATCGTTAATACCATAAATATATTCTCCATTTGTTTTGAGAATATGCAGTAGTTCATGATATTTCGTTATAGGAATTTCTTTTTGGGTTCTGTGTTCGAAGCATATATCTTCATGAGCACAGAGATTTCGATAATTGGCAAGTATAGGTAGGTAAATTAACATACTTGTTACATCTATGTTAAATAAATCGGCGATTTTTTGTTGATCCTCCGGTTTTAATATGGTATATAATTCCCCTACTATGCCAAATGATAGTACCTTTACAACTACCCAAAGAGGTATGTAACCATAGTTACTTTGGTAATGTTTTGTCGCTGAGTGTTCTTTTCCGTTTACAATAATTTGTCTTTTTACTTTTTTTATTAGATCACCAACTTGTTTGCTTTTTTTGGGATCTGTTGTAAAGTTACTTGGATTTAAATATTTTTTCTCTTTAAATCCATATTTTCGGGATAATTCGTAAGAAAGAATACTCTTTATGTTATTTTCTAATATTAATATATTTTTAAATAAAATATTTCTTAGTTGTCTATCAAAATAAAATAAAGCGTATACTTCTCGGAAGTTTGTCCCTTTAATAAATGTTTTTTCTTTGCTTGATTTATAAAATAGGTACCTATAACCATTGATAAAAAAGTAGTTTTCTCGTAAAAGAATACTTTTAACATATTCTTCGTCATCTATAATTAGATTTTTCTCATGCAATATACTTACTTGTTCATCTAGTGTTTTGAATATTTTTTCCATCTGGACCACCTATTATAAATTATATCACAAAGAACAGTATTATTGTAAAAAACTTACTTGTTACAAATGTTAATATTTCGTGAAAGTTTGGTGAAGTTTATTTTTT
>CALVHK010000135.1 GCA_944327405.1 uncultured Bacilli bacterium
ATGATTATAATCCCTTTATTAAAACTATATCTGAAGAATTTTTAATTAATATAGAAAAGTACTTTCTAAATTTAATTGATACTATAAAAGAAGAATCCTAATTAATTAAGATTCTTCTTTATTTAAAACAAACTATCAGTCCAAGACTGAATATCTTCATCACTTGGGTTACTACGAAATCGAATCCCTTCTTGCCAGTTGCCTGTACCAGCAAGTTCAGCAAGTAATTCTCCACTTTGTCCTAAACCAGAAGATGAAGAAGTACAAAATGGAATTACCGTTTTACCACTAAAATCATTAGCTTCTACAAAAGTATTAACAGGCCAAGCCGCAATTCCCCACCAAATAGGATAACCAATAATAACAGTGTCATAATCTTCCCAATTACCAACTGTAGTACTTACTAATTCTACATCACGTAATGCCTCATCATCATGTTCTCTAGATACACGAGAATTATTATCCGTCCAATCTAAATCATCAGAAGTATAAGGATCTGCAGGCACAATTTCAAATAGATCTGCTCCTAAATTTTCAGCAATTTGCTCTGCTACTGCCTCCGTATGACCTTGAGCGGAAAAATACACGACTAAAATATTACTTCCATTACCATTTGTATCATTATTTCCTTCATTTTGATTATCATTCGAAGAATTATTATTTCCATTATCAACATTATTATTATTTGCTTCATCATTGTTTCCAGAAAGCAAAATATAACCACCTACTGCTAAAACAGCAACAACAAGTACTGCGATAATTCCAATTAAAACATTTTTATTCATCTACATTCCTCCGTTTCTTAATCCATCTTACTTCTTCTCTCTTCAATCATCTTATCAAACCATTCAACCATATTTGGATCTTGATGATTAAAGAATAAAGAATCACTAGAATCAAGCTTTTTAATTTCTTCCATATCTTCATCACTTAATTCAAAATCAAAAACATCAAAGTTTTCTTCCATTCTTTCTATATGCGTAGATTTACAAGCAATAATAACTCCCCTTTGAATAAGCCATCTAAGAATTACTTGAGCAACACTTTTATTATACTTTTCGCCAATCTTCTTAAGTGTAACATTCTCAAACATACCACTTTTACCTTCCCCAAATGGTGCCCATGCTTCAATATGAACTCCAAAACCCTCCATATTCTCTTGAGCTTTAATTTGTTGGTTAAGTGGATTCGTTTCCACCTGATTAACCGCAGGAATTACTTTGCGCCCAAATAGACACATATCAGCTAGACGATCTGGATAAAAATTAGATACCCCAATTGCTCTAATCTTACCCTCATGATACAAATCTTCTAAAGCTCGGTACGCACCATAATAATCACTAAATGGTTGATGAAGTAAAACAAGATCAATATAATCCGTCTTTAATTTTTCAAGGGATTTTAAAACAGATTCCCGACACTTATCATATCCATAGTTATCAATCCATACTTTCGTGGTAATAAATAATTCTTCCCTTTGAACACCACATTCTTGTATTGCATCCCCTACTTCACTTTCATTAAAATAACTTTGGGCTGTATCAATTGAACGATACCCCACTTTTATTGCGTTTAAAACACACTCCTTTGTTTCTTCCTTAGGTATTTGATAAACTCCAAAACCTAAAATTGGCATTTCTACTCCATTGTTTAATTTTACATATTCCATAAAACATCCATCCTTTCATATTTAATATACCAAATTAGAATTTACTTTAGTCAAGCATTTTTTGCTAAAATCACCTCTCTTGACAACTAAATCATTTTTTAGTACAATTACACTATACAACTAGGGAGTAACTCCCGGTCAAGTAGTAATTTTAATTTTTTTTAAAGGAGATGTAAAATATGTTGTATTCGATGAAACAAGCGTGTGAAAAAACAGGATTATCTTATGATACTTTAAAATTTTATTGTAATGAAGGATTAGTACCAAATGTCAAAAGAGATAAAAATAATTATCGTGTTTTCAGCGATAAAGATATTGAATGGATTAAAAGTTTATCTTGCCTAAAAAGTTGCAACATGAGTATTACCGAAATGAAAGAATATTTAGATTTATGTTTAAAAGGAGAATCAACTATTCCTGAAAGACAAAAAGTACTAGATCTCAAGCTAAAAGAATTGCGAAATAAAATCAATGAAATCCAAGATAGTATCAATTTTATTCATTGGAAACAAAACTTTTATGAAGATGTTTTAAGCGGTAAAACAAAGTATTACAGCAATTTAATACCAACAGAAAATGATGACGAATAAGCCATCATTTTTTAAGATTTAATTATACAATTTTATTGATTATCGTACTAAAGTTTGGCATAATACTATCAGGAACATTTAATAGTTGGGTGCTACCTTCACGTTAAAACTGGAGGTGATGCATATGAGTAAGAAAGATTTTTTAATTTCTTCCCTGCTTATTATCATTCTTTTACTTTTAGCATTACTATTTGTAGTGTTAAATTAAAAGAGCACCTAACTCATCTGATGAATTAGGTGCAACACATTTTATTATGGTAGCACTCAACACGGAAATATTGAATGTTCCTTTTTTTATTTTATGAAGTTTCCTTCATCTATATACATTATAATATATTTTATAATTTATTTCAAGAGTTTTCTCACTAC
>CALVHK010000136.1 GCA_944327405.1 uncultured Bacilli bacterium
ACCATTAATTTTAAATTTAAGTTCCCGTTAAAATAATGATGGGAATTAAGTCATAAAAACTATGTTACTCAATAATTAGATATATGGTTATTGTTTTGTTAAATACCTCAAATAAGAAAATGGCTACTTTGTCAAGGGCTCAAAGAGTTCACTTTACCCTTTACTAAGTAGTTATTTTCTTATACCCTTATCTTACAAAACAATTATTTGATTTTTCTTTATTTTTGTCTTATTATATTTTCCGTTGGTTTATTTGTCATTTATTGGAAAGAGAGGTCATTTAAAATGACAAATTATACCCATTTAAATAAAGAACAACGTTCAAATTTAGAATATTTAATTAATTTAAACAAAAATTTCACTTACATTGGTAAATCTATTAAAGTGGATAGAACTACTATTTCAAAAGAAATAAAAAGAAACCGATACGTTAAGAGTAATTTTTATGATCCGTTTGATCCAAAAGGCATTGCCAGTGCAATAGAACACTGTAATAAACTACTTAATCCACCTTATGTTTGCAATCGTTGTCCTAACAAACAATACTGTAACAAACATAAGTTATACTATAATGCCAAGATGGCTCAAGAACATTATGATTTTCTTTTATCTGATTCTAGGAAAGGAATTGATGTTTCTCCTGAGATTATTGAAGAAATTGAAAATTCAATTGCTCCTTTAATTAAAGACAAAAAGCAAAGTGTGAATCAGGTTTATGCTCATCATAATGATGTTTTATATTTTTGCAAAACTACTTTTTATAAATACGTTAATATGGGAATTTTATCATTATGCAACTTAGATCTTCCTAAAAAAGTAAAATATAAACAGCGAAAAAGTAACAAAGATAAAAATTACAAGAGAAAAATTGCTTTACTTAAAGGTAGGACTTATGAAAACTTTCTAGATTTTACAAATAAACATCCAAATATGAATGTTAATGAAATGGATACAGTAGAAGGTACTCGAAGCGGAAAAGTCTTTCTTACTATTTTAATTCGAGACACCAAATTTATGTTTATTCGTTTATTAAACAAAAAGAATGTGGCTTGTGTTAACAAAGAAATAGATGATTTAAAAAAACAATTAGGAATCAAGTTATTCTCTAGAGTATTTCGTATTGTTTTAACAGACAATGGTTCTGAATTTTTAGATCCTTTACATATTGAAATAGATTACGATACTGGTAAGAAAACTTGTAATGTATTTTATTGTCAACCTTATAGTTCTTATCAAAAGCCAAATATAGAACGAAACCATGAATATATTAGAAGAGTATTTCCAAAAGGAGTATCTTTGAATGATTTAACAAAAGAACAAGTTCAGAGATTAGAAACAACAATAAACAATATTCCAAGAGATAAGTTTGATGGTAAAACTCCTTATGAACTTACCTTAAAAAAATACCCTGAGTTAATTAAAAAGTTAAATTATCAACATATCAAACCAGATGATGTTAGTTTAACAATAGAAAGTATTTTAGGTAAATAGTATGAATGCACAATATTTTTTTATTATACATGATCTAATTATTCAATTATCCTATCATATTAGGCATCAATATTTAGACACTGATAAAGCTGAAGAAATGATTTCTATTACTTTAGATTTACTTAATATATTAGAAATCTATCTTGATGATCAATCTAATAATCAATGAAAAAACAGAAGAAAAGCACTCTTCCGTTTCTTCATTGGCAAATAAGCCAACAATCAACAATATTCCAAGAGATAAATTCACATTTATCTCAATATGTGCGGGAACTTAGTCGCGAAAAGGCTAAAAATCGTACACTTTTTCACGTGCCATAAATTCCCTACACGGTATATATTATTACAAAATTAGAAAAATATCAAGTCTTTACTATCTAAAAAATTCCCGAAAAACGGGAAATAACTAGTAATATTTTATTTCTCGTCATTTACGGGAACTTACTTTTGAATTTAATCGTTTTAGAAAGACTTAGCGCTAGTGGTGGTCGTTGGTTAATAAGTCTATGAAGTAATTGTTTAAATTGTCATTTCTAGCAAGTATTGGACCAATAATTGAAGTAGCATAAAAATTTTTGTGTTTAAATCCTTCCATCAAGAGTAAATCATTCCCCATTCCTTTTTCTATGTTAAAAATAATACTCTTGGTGTCTTTGATTAAGTATTCTGTATTTTGGAAACCCTTAATGTAGCCTTTACACAAAGATGTAGTTGCTTCCACATCATAGACAATCCTGTTTTCATATCTATTTACATCATATAATTCTAGGAAGTCTAATATGCTTATCGCATTCCCGGTTGCAAGTATTATTTTACCATTTTCAATGTAATTTAGTATCTCTTCTTTGTATGGTAACAAACGTTTTTTTATGTCATCTATAAACTTGGGACGGCCACTTCCTAAGTATATAAAATCATATTTATCTAATTCTAGCTTGGCATCTTTATCTACTCTTATGACTTCATATTCAATATTTTCTTTATCTAAAGTGTAAGTTAATGCTTTGATATTTCCTGATTCTCCATAAAGAGTTAGTTCTTCAGGATATAGATGAGCTATTCTAATCATGATTGTCCTCCTTAAACGTGTTTTTAAATGGTTCCATGTAGTCAAAGTTTAGAATACCA
>CALVHK010000137.1 GCA_944327405.1 uncultured Bacilli bacterium
TCTTTTTAGCTTGTGTTTTTTGTGGTGTTTTAGAAACTTCAGCTTTTTCTTTTACTTCTTCTACATTCACTTCTTCACTCACAACCTCTACAGGCTGAATCACTTCTTTATTATTTACTATAATTGTTTGTTTTTCTAAAACTTTTGGTTCTTCTATAGTTTTTACTTCCTTCATAAATAATTTTCTAAACAAAGGAATTGCCACAATTCGATCTTTAAGCTTTTTAAGGTCAAATTCTTTCTTAGGCCTTTTTTCTTTAACTTCCTTTTTCTTTGGCTCTTTTACTTCTTCATTTACTTGTTCTACCATCACTTCTTCAGCCTGAACTTGTCTATTCTTTCTCTTACTTATATAAATACATAGGAAAGTAATACCAATACAAATTAAAGCGATAAAATAAGTAGATATAATAGCGATAAAAAATATATCAATTGGATCAAACTTTCCCATATTTCTCTTCCTTTCTAAACTTCTTCAATGCTAGGCGTAAAAGATACAATCTCCAGCTTGTTCGCATTTCTAATTAAATAAATAGTTCCTTCCGTATCATAACCTAAATCTTCTTTGTATTCAAAAGTTACTTCTACTTTAAATGCATCCATCACTTCTTCATCTAATGTATAAGTCGTATCCTCTACACTTACTACTTCCACATTCGTAACTTCTGGTAAATCTTGTACTCGATCTCGATAAGTATTATCAAGCATATCACGATAAATCGTATCCATCGCTTTTTGTCTAAACATATCGATATAGCTACTTAAAATATATTCAAGACTTCCCACATCATACTTATTAATTTTATTATCTAACGTATAAAAATCAATAATAAATAATTTGGATAAAGCTTCGGCATATGCTTCATAATCTATTTCTGATGAACTGAGGATAGTTTCTAACTCATCAAATACTTCTTTCATATAATCAGTATCTCGATCATCTAATGTATAACCATAATCAGTAATATTGGAAATAACACTAGAAACGTTAACTTCCCCTTTTTCTTCTTCTTTTGGAAAAAATATTTTAGCAACACCAAAAGCAACTGCTACAACTAATAAAATACCAATAATAATTAACCCAATTTTATATCTTTTTCTCATTCGCTAGTCCCACTCTCTTTAATTTCTTTAACTGTATCTCCTTCGTTCTTAATTAAATCATGAACGATAATAGCATTCGATACTTCTAAAATTTGTTCTGATTTTTCCACTAAATTTGTAATATAATCTGTTGTAAGTTCTGCTCCTTCCTGAATAACTTTATACTGACTTTCACTATTATTATAATAAATCAAGTTCGTAACAAAATTACCATTTGGGAACACCACATAATTATCTTCCTTAATGTTAAAAATATCATGTCCCATCGCAAACTCATTTTCAATGCCAAGCATATTACCAATCGTTGGCATCACATCATACATACCCATGACATAGTCTACTTCACCACGAAGTTCTCTCCTAAGCTCACTATTTTTCGTCCAAATAAGGAGTGGTGTATTTTTATTCAGTTCATGATCGTATTCATCATAAGTAATGTATGTTGGATCATCTTCACTTTTTAACTCTCCTGTTTGATAATCATAATTATATAGGTAATTCATTTCATTTCTTGATAATTTTACATCATGATCACCATAGAAAACAAAGACAGTATTTTGAAAATATTCAGAATTATTAATGTAGTCGATAAATTCTCCTAAAGCTTCATCCGCATAATGACTACTCATAATATAATTACCTACTGCTGAGCCATATAAGTAATTGGTTGTTACTTCTTCACATAGTCCTGTTTCTTCACTACAAGACTCATAAGTCGTTGACATATCATATTCCCCATATTTATCTAAAAACCTAAACGGAGAATGATTCGATAAAGTAATAACCGTACCCATATAATTAGTATGAGTTGCTTCAATATTTTCAATAATTGGTACTACTTGTTCGAAAAACTTCTTGTCACTAATACCTAAATTAATATATTCTAGATTATTTGGATCTTCACTATCTTCATTAAAAGTATAAGACTCTCTAAAATACATATCATCATAACCAAGAAGTGGATGAACTGTTGCTCTATTCCACATCGAAGCATAATTACCATGCATACTAAAGGTGTAATATCCTTTTTCTTTTAAAAGTTTTGGTATGGTAATATATTCCCGATCATAATAAGAAGTAAATACAGCACCACTAGCCGCTGGCATCAAACTTGTTGTCAAAGTAAATTCGGTATCACTACTTGTTCCAATACTTACCTGTGGATAGAAGTTAGAGAAAAACATTCCTTCGCTAGCGATTTTGTTTAAATTAGGAGTAGCTTCTACTCCATTAAATTCGACATCCATCAAAAACGTCTGAATTCCTTCCATATGAACAAAAACAACATTATAGCCTTCCAAGATTCCGGTATATTCATTTTCCCCATCATATTGATCAATATCTTCACTAGTAAAATACTCTATAAAACTTTGCGCTGCTTCATCATAACCAAACAAACTACTAAATTTAGGAGTTAAAGTCTG
>CALVHK010000138.1 GCA_944327405.1 uncultured Bacilli bacterium
TTAAATCCATTTTTCTTTCCACTATCAAATAACCAATAAATTGGTCTTTTTTGATAAATTTTTAAATGGTCATTATAAAAATCATTTATAAAATATCTTCGAATAGTATCTTCACTTGTTTCACCATTTCTTTTTCCTAATGTTTCAGCTATAAATTCAAGGTTTTCATATAATGTTTCCTTACCATATATAGTTTTTAGAAAATCCTTAAATCTTGAAACAATATCATCGCCAAAATAATTATTTGTTGTTAATGGAATAATATTATCTGTAACTACCTCGAATACCGTATACATATTTCTATTAAATTCTCCACCTGCATATATTAGTCCATCTTCATCCAAAGAATATCTTCCAAAAATACATCCTATTGAATAACTAATTAGGTTTTTAATTAATTCTAAATTTGTTGGAATCCTAATTGTGGTGTCCTCTACTTTTTCACTATATTCATATGTTTTATATAAATCTATAAAAAATTTATTGATTTTCTCTTCGTTAGTATTACATATTTCATATCTTTTTGTGCATAATTCTCTATATTCATTTATTGCCTCATCTATCATATTATTTCTTTTGATAATCGGATTTTTTTTAAAATTCCAAGATATTTCATAATCATCCCAATCTTCAGCAGATATATTTATACATTGATCAACCATATCCTCTATATATTTCTTTTCACTATCATCTTTTGGTAATAATACTGGAATTACTGAAACATTTTCTACCTGATAATTAACTGTCGGATTAATTAATTTTAATATTTCTATTCCTACTACGCTACCTAATAATGCATTTAAATATTTTATATTATTTGTCTTATCAAAAAAGCCTGAACCTGATACATCCCATAAGAATCCATATGGAAAGTATCTACTTGCTAATGTACTCGAAGTTATATATGACCACGAAACATATTCTCTTAAATAGTAATCGGAAAAAGACTCTTTTCCTCTTGTCTTATCATTTGGTCCATTTTTCCAATTAACAACATAATCTTGATTTCCATACCATTTTCTAAAAGCTCCTCCTTTATTATAAGGTATCCAAAAACTTTCTTTTAAATTAATATCATTCATACTCTTTTGATTAAATGATATTTTATTTATATTTAATTCATACCAAAATCTTAAGAACTTCTCGTTATCTCCAGTTATTATTCCTTGAAACAAGTCAGCAAATTCAGAAAATGGTTTAGCAATTTCAAAATCATGTAATAAATTATCACTTACCCAATATGCAATATTATTTCCTGGTATTTTCTGATAATCAGAAATCTGCTTTGAATACATTGGATTATTAGGTATTGGGAATTCATAAGGAACATTTTTATCTGATATATTTTCGTATTTAACATTAAAATAAATGCCATTTCTGTTTATTTTTTCTCTGCAAAAAATTGTAGCACATGTCCCAAAAACAATTCTCATAACATTATTTTCCATATGCATCAAATTACATATATTATAATTATCAATTAGGTCTTTTCTGAAATTAGCAAATGATGATAAAAACATCCAAGATTGCATTGTAACTAATGCAGAATATCCATCATTTGTTATTCTTTTATTACCCCAATTTATAAAACAAACACATAAATCAGTTTTTGAATTTTGATAGTTCTTAAAAACATAATTTTTTAGTTTACTAGGCATCATACCATAATTCAAATAAGGAGGATTTGTAACAATAACATCATACTTATTTTTCAGTATTCTTGCCGTATTTATTATTGGAATAAATTTTTCATTAATAATTTTAATTTTATCCAAATCATATAATTGTGCATTGTTTGATATCTCTTCAATTAAATTTAATAATATATCATAGTTATTGTCATCAATTATTAAAAGAGATCCTATTTCTTTTGCATCTTGAAACTTTTCATATAAATTTTCAAGCATATTATTTAAATCGTTATCATACCTTTCTGACTTTTTTAATATGTTAAATACTTCTTTATTAATATAATTTGTTTCTTGGATGCTTGTTACATTAAGGTCTTGAAAAATATTTTCCAAAAATATATTTTTATCAAATTCTCTTGCTTTAAGAATTACTGATAAAATAGAGAGCTGACCTGCTCTATCATCAATATCTAAACCATATAAATTATTTTTTAATATTAATCTTGATATATCATTTTTGTTATATCCATATGATTCATATATTTGATAAAGAACTTCAAACATATATACCAAGATATGTCCGCTTCCACAACATGGATCGATACATTTTATATATTTCGGATCAATTTTTTCTTTTTCTTTTATCTCTACATCCCTAATAAAATATTTCCATTTTTTTATTAAATTTTTATTTCCGCCATGCTCTATCCAATATAGTCCTAAAGAATTTTCAACCATATATTTTACAATCCAATCTGGAGTAAATAACTGAGTAGCATAAGGAATTTCATTTTTCTTATATGCTTTCTTTGCAGAAATAACTCTATCTTTTTCAGTCTGATTATAATATTGATATAACCAACCAATGATTTCAACTTGTTCGAAATTATCTTCTGATACATCTTTTAATAATTTAGTTACATACCCTGAATCATTTAATAAATTATCGGGAATAAGTATATCTATGTAATCTGTTACCCCATCAAACACTTGAGGTATAACTTTTCCTATTTTTTTACAGACCAATAACAATATATACTCAAATCTTTTATTATTATCTTGAATTGAGCCATAATATTCCTTATTAAAATTTATATCTAATTCAGGATTAATCAAATTAGATATTTTCATTATTTCAGGATCAGGAGTATTATCTTTCGAAGATAATACTCTTACACCTAGTGATTGATTTCCTTTAGTTAAAGGAAGAAAATCATGTATTTCCATATATCTAATTGCAATAATTCTATTAAACCAAGTATATGCAGCTTCTTCTATAACTTGTTCTAAAGTTATTTCTTTTATTCTTTTAACTAAGAGCTGTCTATTTTCATATTCGTTTTTTGTGAGTCTTAGGGTGTGCTTATTGTTTATTAAAACATATACTTCACCATTTTGATTGACATCAAAATATTCATCAACAAAATATCTATTTATTTTATTTGCAATTTTTTCCATCAATTCCTGTCTTGATTCTAATGCAAACTTTTTTAATACATTTTTATCCATATTAGCTCCCTCATTATTTTATTGTTAAATTATTATTTTCTTCTAATTCTTTCATTAATTTTTCTCTTAATTCTTCTATGTATTTATCAATATCTTCTTTTGAATTAATTTCATAAGAACGATTCATCAACATATCTGTCCTTATTATCTTTCTAGT